>NZ_JBALMS010000020.1:0-28243 GCF_036962205.1 Bacillus sp. JJ664
ATTATATTTTCTTGAACCTACAAAAAAATACATTGGATTAGCGCATGCTGGGTGGAAAGGTACTGTTGGAAATATTGGTGGTATCTTAATCAATAAGTGGCTAACGGAAGAAAATATGAATGTAGAAAATATTCAAGTAGTAATTGGTCCATCAATTGGTAATTGTTGTTATGAGGTAGATGATTTTGTTATGAAAAAGGTACAAGATGCATTTTCGAACAATTTACCACCTTCTATTTTGACAGATTTGCCAAATGGAAAATACTCTTTGGATTTAAAAGAAGCAAACAAACAATTGCTCATTCAAGCAGGGATCCCGAAAGAAAATATTTACGTTACAACTTATTGTACAAGCTGTAACCCTAATACATTTTTTTCACATCGTAGAGATGAAGGTAAAACAGGTAGAATGATGAGCTTTATTGGTTGGAGGATATAGCAACATGACGATCAAACAAAACTATGAAAGAATAAGTGAGCAAATACGTTCTGCTAAAAGTAGGTCAAATCGTGACGACCAAGTTACACTAATAGCTGTTACAAAAGAAGTTTCAGTATATGTAGCTAAAGAGGTATTGGAGCTTGGTATAAACCAATTAGGTGAAAATCGCTTTGAAGGTTTACAAGATAAGCAAGACCATATTGAAACTGACGTTGTTTGGCATTTTATTGGTTCATTACAAACTAGAAAAGTAAAAGACATAATACATCGCATAGATTATCTACATTCTTTAGATAGGATGTCACTAGCACAAGAAATACAAAAAAGAGCGAATGAACCATTAAAGTGTTTTATCCAAGTAAATGTCTCTGGTGAGGAATCAAAACATGGATTATCACCTGAAGAAGCCATAAATTTTGCTCGTGAATTAGCAGAACTGGATAAGGTTCATGTTATTGGGTTAATGACTATGGCACCGTATACAGAAGATCAGCAAGTCATTA
The DNA here is from genome assembly GCF_036962205.1 of Bacillus sp. JJ664. Lineage (NCBI taxonomy): Bacteria > Bacillati > Bacillota > Bacilli > Caryophanales > Bacillaceae > Bacillus > Bacillus sp. JJ664. The sequence continues at coordinate 946 of NZ_JBALMS010000020.1, forward strand.
GAAATAGTTTTAAAGGATTAAAAGATTTACAGACGAAAATTAAAGAATTAGAAATAGTCAATGTTCCATGTAATGAATTATCGATGGGGATGTCCAACGATTTTGAAATTGCGATAGAAGAAGGAGCAACCTTTATTCGCATTGGGACAGATTTAGTTGGAAAGGGAAGGTAAATAGCTATGAGTTTTATCGGAAAAGTAAGGAACTTTTTTGCAATGGAAGACGAGTACGAAGATGAAGAATATGAGTATGAGGAACAACAACCTGTTTCAAAGCATGTTAATGAAGAAGTACATCAAGAACGCAGCACTTCAAAGCAAAAATTAGTAAGTATACCAGGAGGAGCATCCTTGACGTCAAAAGTTGTATTGGCACAGCCACGTGAATATGCAGAAGCACAAGATGTTGCAGATCACCTAAAATCTAAAAAAGCTGTTGTGATCAATCTTCAACAAATGCAAATTGATCAAGCAAAACGCTTCGTTGATTTTTTAAGTGGTACTGTATATGCAATTAGTGGAGATATAAAAAAAATCGGAACAAATACATTCATTTGTACGCCAGATAATGTAGACATTTCTGGAACGATTACAGATATGTTATTTGAGGAAGAACAATCCATTAAAAGGTGGTAAATAGATGGACTTTATTTTATCAATCTTGTATCATGCGGTACAAGTATATCAAACGATATTAGTGATTCACATCATTATGTCCTGGTTTCCACAAGTACAACAATCATCATTCGGTCGTTTTATCGGAAGAATAGCGGAACCATACTTAGAGCCATTCCGTCGTATCATACCGTCAATCGGAATGTTTGATTTCTCGCCAATTGTAGCTTTAATAACGTTGCAATTTGCAATGAGAGGTATATTTGCGCTTAGTACTTACTTCTAAAAAGAGAATCTAAAACGGTTCTCTTTTTTACTATCTATTTTGTTTAGAAATTGAGGAACGCATCAATGAGTATATACGATCATTTTCGAAAAGAAGAGCATGTATTTGTTGATCAAGTGATGAATTGGAAAGAGCAAGTAATTGAACGATACTCACCAAAGTTAACTGATTTCCTTGATATTAGGGAACAAAAAATTATGAGTACCATTATCGGGAATCAATCTGAATGTATTGTTGCTTTTTTTGGTGGTCGGGAAGATAGTGAGCGAAAACGTGCATTAATTTATCCAAATTACTATTCCCCAATAGATGAAGATTTTTCGCTTATCGCATTTAATGTAAACTATGCAGTGAAATTTCATTCTTTATCACATAGACAAGTACTAGGAACACTAATGTCATTAGGTATGACAAGAGCTAAATTTGGTGATATTTTATTAAAAGATGATATGATTCAAGTAATTGTTGCCGAGGAAATAGCAGTTTTTGTTGAGAATAACTTGAATTCTATAGGAAAATCGCCGATTAAACTAGAGAGAATTCCATTTAATGAACTAGTTGAAATAGAAGACGTCTGGCAATCTAGACATGGTACAATTTCATCACTTCGTCTAGATGTATTAATAAGTGAGTTTTATAATATATCACGCCAGAAAGCACAGGCATTAATTAAAGCTGAACACGTCAAAGTAAATCAAAAAATAATTGATTCAACTTCATTTATTTGTGGCGAAGGAGACTTACTATCCATTAAAGGATTTGGGAGAGGGATGTTGCTTTCAATAGATGGTATGTCTAAAAAAGAAAAATGGCGGATTCAATACGGTGTCAAAAAATAGTCAGAAAATGTAGAAGGATATTCGTAAAAACTGTCGAAAACTAATAATTAACCTATATTTAAGAACTTACATGGAGGTGGCTTAAGTGCCTTTAACACCACTTGATATTCATAATAAAGAATTTGGTAAAAGTTTTCGTGGATATGACGAAGACGAAGTAAATGAATTTCTTGACCAAGTGATCAAGGACTATGAATTAGTAATTCGTGAAAAGAAACAATTAGAAGAACAAATGTTAGACATGAAAGAAAGATTAAAACATTTTTCTACTATTGAAGAAACGTTAAATAAGTCAATTTTAATTGCTCAAGAAGCAGCTGAAGATGTAAAAGGAAATGCTCAAAAAGAAGCAAAATTAATTATAAAAGAAGCAGAAAAAAATGCTGATCGTATTATTAACGAAGCTTTAATCAAATCTCGAAAAGTTACAATAGAATTTGAAGAGCTTAAAAAACAATCAAAAGTTTTCCGTACAAGACTTCGTATGGCAATTGAGACTCAATTAGAAATGTTAAGTCATGAAGATTGGGATCATATTTTAGATAAAGAAACAGAAGAAATAGCAAACTAATTTTAAGAAGCCTTGACGATTTGTAAAGTTTTACATATAATTTATTAAATATTAATAGTTAATCGGTGATAGGGAAGAGTACTTCTATAAAATCTAGTTAGCGAGTCAAGGATAGTGTAAGCTTGATGTAGAAAAATAGAACGAAAATCACCCTTGAGAGCTTTTCTGAACGTAAGTAAGAACAGCCGTTTCGTTCACGTTACGAATGCTAAGTGGACTGTAATGTTATTTATAGTCAATTAGGGTGGTACCACGGGAAACCTTTCTCGTCCCTTTTTTGGGATGAGAAAGGTTTTTTTGTGCTCAATTTATTACCGGTTAGGATTGTTTTAAACGATTCATTCCTATTCATTTAATCTTGTGATACGAGGTTTTCTTTGTCCGTACTGTATTATACGAACAGAAACCTTACTAATAAAAGATTTAGAAGATGGATAGAATGCGTTAATGTGGAACTCGACTATTTAAAAAATGGATTAAAACCATAAACAGGAGGAGTATCAAATGGAGTATAAAGATACGTTATTGATGCCAAAAACAGATTTTCCAATGAGAGGAAATTTACCACAGCGTGAACCTCAAATTCAAGAGGACTGGAATGCGAAAGATATCTATACAACAGTAATGAAACACAATGCAGGAAAACCATCATTTATCTTACATGATGGACCTCCATATGCAAATGGTGACCTACATATGGGGCATGCACTAAATAAAGTCTTAAAAGATTTTATCGTTCGTTTTTATAATATGAATGGCTATCGATCACCTTACGTTCCAGGTTGGGATACACATGGATTACCAATTGAACAAGCGCTGGCGAACAAAAAAGTCAATCGTAAAGAAATGTCAGTAGCAGAATTTCGTAAACTTTGTGAAGAATATGCTTACGAACAAGTTGATCGTCAAAAAGAACAATTTAAGCGTTTAGGAATTTTAGGTGATTGGGATCGCCCATACATTACGCTAGAAAAAGAATATGAAGCAGAACAAATTAAAGTATTCGGTAAAATGGCGACAAAAGGCTTAATCTATAAAGGTCTTAAACCAGTTTATTGGTCTCCATCAAGTGAATCTGCATTAGCTGAAGCAGAAATTGAATATCAAGATAAACGTTCAGCTTCAATCTATGTTGCATTTGCAGTTGAAAATGGAAAAAATGTTTTAAATGGTGGAGAGAAATTCATCATTTGGACGACGACTCCATGGACAATTCCAGCTAACTTAGCAGTTTGTTTACATCCAGAACTTAGCTATGATGTAGTTGCAGTAAATGGTGACAAATTTGTAGTTGCTAGTGAATTAAGAGAGTCTGTTTCAAATGAACTAGGCTGGGAAGATGCTGTTGTTGAAAATACATTTAACGGAAGCCAACTAGAAGGAATCGTTTGTAAACATCCATTATACGATCGTCAATCAGTTGTTATTCTTGGTGATCATGTTACAACTGATGCTGGAACTGGTTGTGTTCATACAGCTCCAGGTCATGGTGAAGATGACTTCCGCGTAGGTCAACAATACGGCTTAGACGTACTTTGTCCAGTTGATGAAAAAGGTGTATTAACAAAAGAAGCACCTGGTTTCGAAGGGTTATTCTATGATGAAGCGAATAAAGAAATTACAAAGGCGCTAGAAGAAAAAGGTGCTTTACTTAAATTACAATTTATCACGCACTCATATCCACATGACTGGAGAACAAAAAAACCAATTATCTTCCGTGCTACAGCTCAATGGTTTGCTTCAATTGAAGCAATTCGTAATCAATTAATGCAAGCTGTACAAGATACAAACTGGTTCCCTGCATGGGGTGAAACAAGACTATTCAATATGGTTCGTGACCGTGGTGACTGGTGTATTTCTCGTCAGCGTGTTTGGGGAGTTCCAATCCCAGTATTTTATGCTGAAGATGGGGAAGCAATCATTACAGAAGAAACAATTGAACATGTTTCTAACTTATTTAAAGAAAATGGTTCTAACATCTGGTTTGAAAAAGAAGCAAAAGAATTATTACCGGAAGGATTTACACACCCAGGTTCACCAAATGGTAAATTTACAAAAGAAAAAGACATTATGGATGTTTGGTTTGATAGCGGATCTTCACATCAGGCTGTATTAGCAACTCGTGAAGAATTATCATTCCCAGCTGATGTATATTTAGAAGGTTCAGATCAGTACCGTGGTTGGTTCAACTCTTCACTAAGCACGAGTGTTGCTGTAACTGGTCAAGCGCCATATAAATCGGTAGTGAGTCATGGTTTCGTATTAGATGGTGAAGGACGTAAAATGAGTAAGTCTATTGGAAATATCGTTCTTCCTTCAAAAATTATGAATCAATACGGTTCAGATATCTTGCGTTTATGGGTAGCTTCTGTTGATTATCAATCTGATGTACGTATTTCAGATGCATTAATGAAACAAGTTGCTGAAGTTTATCGTAAAATCAGAAATACATTCCGATTCTTATTAGGTAACTTAGATGGCTTTAATGCCGAAACGGATGCATTAAAATTTGATGAACTTCGTGAATTAGATCAATACATGCTTGTAAAATTAAATGATGTTGTAAAAACTGTTCGTGAATCTTATGAAAAATATGAATTTGCTACTGTTTATCATACAATTCAAAACTTCTGTACAACTGATTTAAGTTCATTCTATTTTGACTTATCAAAAGATGTATTATATATTGAACCAAAATCAAATAAAGATCGTTTAGCAATTCAAACTGTATTACATGAATCATTACAAGCTCTTACTCGTTTAGTTGCACCAATTCTTCCTCACACAGCTGAAGAAGTTTGGACGCATTTGGCAGGAAAATCAGTTGATAGTATTTTCTTAACTGAAATGCCTGAGGTTAATGACTTTGGTAATACTTCTGAGTTAGTAGCGAAATGGGAAAAATTCATGGACTTACGTGATGATGTATTGAAAGCATTAGAAGTTGCACGTAATGAAAAAGTAATTGGTAAATCATTAACTGCTTCAGTTAAAATTTATCCTAATGCAGAAGTATCTGATTTATTACAGTCAATTAATGAAGACTTAAAACAATTATTAATCGTATCTCAAGTTGAAGTAGCTGATCGTGATGCGGATGTACCACAAACAGCACAAAAATTTGAAACATTAAGTATCGAAGTTTCACCGGCAACTGGCGAGACATGTGAACGTTGTTGGGTAGTGACAGAAGAAGTAGGAAAAGATGAAGAACACTCAACATTATGCTTACGTTGTGCAAGTGTTGTAAAAGAAATGTAATGTAAAAGTGCCTGAAGCACTTGAAGAAAAGTCGAAAGTTTAAACTTTCGGCTTTTTTTCATTTTAAAAAAATATTTTATTAAGTTGTAAATCATTAAAAATTTCATGTTTTTCAAACATTGTAAATATGGTTGTATTGGTGTATGTTATGTTTAATTAGTATGTAATTATTAAAGTGAAAAGGTTTGATAAGATGAATTACGAAAAAAATCCGAATTGGAATAAGTTGACGGATTTAATGAAAAGTAGAGTGGAACTAAGAGAAAAAGGATATAGCTACCAAGAAATTGCAGACTTGGAAATGAAAAGTCGTTCAAGTATACAACAAAGTATTAAACGTTCATATTTCCTGTTAGGACGAATTGAACCAGATGTGAAAGAGGCACAACAAAACGAGATTGATCTGTCTGTTGAAGTTGAACGGGTAAGAGATGAGATGTTTACTGAATTTCATAAACAAGGTATTAGAGAATTTTTCAAAGAGATCTTAAAGAGAGATGATGTACGAGAAATTCTAAAAGAAGAATTTAAAAGGGAATTAGAAGAAGAAAAACATCGGTAATAGTAAATTTTTCCTTATTGTTTGTATTGTTGTATGTGTGTATGTATTGGTGTATGATTAATTTTGTAAACAATTACAAAAATTCAACTATTGAGGAGTACACCATGAATAATACTTTCAAAAAAGTTACTCAATCAGTTTTAGGGATTGTAGTAGCAATCACAATGATTTTAGGAATAGAAACAACAAGTGCTGGAGCAACTTCTGGAGCAGTAATTGCGAATAAATTAGCAATAAAGGAAAAGCCTTATATTAGTTCTAAAACTGTTGGATATCTGACTAAAAATCAAAAAATTACTTACACAGGTTACAATAGTACTTTTGTAAAAATTAGTAATAAAGGAAAAACAAGATATATTCTTAAAAAGTACGTGAAATATATTGCAGCAAAAGCTGTCACGAAAACAAGTTCTAGTACTACAACTCAACAGCAAATTTTAAAATTAGTAAATACGGAACGTGGTAATAGTGGATTAAAACCTTTAACACTTACTAGCTACCTAAATGGAACGGCTCAACAATGGTCACAAACGATGAGTAATGCAAACAATATGTATCATTCAACATTAACATTCAATGGTGGGTATAAGGGTGAAAACATTGCCCATGGTCAAACAACTGCAAGCCAAGTAATGTATGATTGGATGCATTCTGAAGGTCATAGAGCGAACATCATGAGCAAAAACTTTAAACACCTAGGTGTAGGTAAAGTAGGCACTTATTGGACACAACAATTTACTGACTAAAATAATAAAAGACTAATGTAAATCTCAATTTTTTAGACTGTCTATATAGACAGTCTTTTTTTTTATGCTTAATAGCATTTATTAAATAGGCTCAATTTTAACAGATTGTTGCTTGTTGGATCTAAAACGTCAAAGAAAAGTTGATTACAAAACGGAAGGTTCGAGACTCCTGTGGGATAAACGAGAAGGCTAAGACCCCACAGGGAGGCACAAAGAATTTGGGTCATGCATGCATTACGACAGGGACGTCGTGGTTATTAGCATGCCTTCCATTTCAGCTCATGCCCCACGGAAAGGGAGCATTCTATATTTGTCATCAACTAACGCATTTTTATAGCAACTATGTATACGAAAGATGTGAATCCTTAAACTCATGGATTTATAAATGGGAATATCTTTATCAGTTTCCTTTAAAGGAAAAACTTTCACCTATTATGAATGTCAGTTCTGGGAAAATTAAAATTACATTCAAAAAAAGGGAGTGAACAAGATGGGCAATGAAATTTACCATATAAGACAAGAGCTCGAAATGATTAAAAATGAATTGCTACATCGTTTATTTTCTGAACCAATCCATTCAAATGTTGTGGAACCTCATCTTTCATTATATGAGGAAACAATGAAGCACCAAGTTCTTGTTGATGATATGAAAAATGATTTATATGATATAGAGCTTGCTATTCAAAAAATTGATAATGGTTTGTATGGTTATTGTGAAGTTACGGGAACACAAATTCCAATTGAGAAGCTGAAAGTTCTTCCTACAGGAAGGACAATTGATGATTTTAGTTTTGTCAGAAATTATTACTGATTTGGATTTCATTGTATAAACTTGTCCCCTATGCTAAACTTTTATGAGATATCTAATAAGGTAGGGGATAAATATGGCATATATTATTGCACTAATTGTCATTTTAATTGACCAATTAACTAAACTTGCAGTATTAAAGAAGATGTATTTAGGTGAAAATATTGAAATCATAAAGAATATTTTTTACATAACATCTCACCGTAACAGAGGAGCGGCTTGGGGAATGCTTCAAGGTAAAATGTTCTTTTTCTACATTATTACACTTGTATTCGTTGTAGCTGTGGTTTACTTTATTCAAAAGCATGCGAAAAATGATCGTTTATTATCTATTTCTTTAGGTCTAGTATTAGGTGGCGCGATTGGAAACTTTATCGATCGTTTCTTCCGTAAAGAAGTTGTTGATTTTATACATGTTTATATTTTTGGATATGATTTTCCTGTGTTTAACATTGCCGATTCTGCACTATGTATTGGAGTCGTTTTATTATTTATTATTACTTTATTGGAAGAAAAAAGAGGAGTTAAGGAATGACAGTTTTTACATTTGCAGTTGAAGAAGAACAACATTTAGAAAGAATCGATACTTTTATTACCGCTCAAAATGAAGAGTGGTCTCGTTCACAAGTACAAATCTGGTTAAAAGAAGATTTAGTGCTAGTAAATGGTGAAAAAGTAAAGCGAAATTACAAAGTGAAACAAAACGATGAAATATCAGTTTCAGTACCTGATCCAAAACCATTAGAAGTTATTGCAGAGAATATTCCATTGGAAATTTATTACGAAGACAGTGATGTTATCGTTGTAAATAAACCTCGTGGGATGGTCGTTCATCCTGCATTAGGTCATGAAACTGGTACTTTAGTGAACGCATTAATGTATCATTGTAAAGATTTATCAGGAATAAATGGCATTTTAAGACCAGGTATTGTTCATCGTATTGATAAGGATACATCAGGCCTTTTAATGGTTGCTAAAAATGATGTAGCTCATGAAAAACTTGCAGAACAATTACGTGAAAAAACGACTGTTCGTAAATATATTGCGATCGTTCATGGTGTAATTCAACATGAAGAAGGTACGATTGATGCCCCTATCGGAAGAGATAAATCTGATCGTCAAAGTATGACCGTAACTGAGGAAAATGCAAAAGAAGCAGTGACGCATTTTAGAGTACTTGAACGTTTTGAAGAGTTTACATTAGTAGAATGTCAGCTTGAAACAGGTCGTACACATCAAATTCGTGTTCATATGAAGTATATTGGTTTCCCATTAGCTGGAGACCCAAAATATGGACCAAGAAAAACAATTGATATTGATGGTCAAGCACTTCACGCTGCAGTATTAGGATTTAAGCATCCAAGAACAGGTGAATATATAGAATTTTCATCTCCTATTCCAAAAGTAATGGAAGATGTTATTGAACATTTAAGAAGATAACTGTTGACAAGTTTCGCCAAGTGAGGCATAATGAGGACAGTTGAATGAACCTTTAATACAACCCCGTGAGGTTGAGAAGGAAGCGGAATATAAAAGGGATAACTGTATCCTTTTGCGCTACCCTCTTGTCCATCGGGCAAGAGGGTTTTTGCTTCTACAAAATTAAAAGTAGGAGGTAAAGGAAAATGAACGAAAAAGCAATCATCTTAGACGAACTTGCAATTAGAAGAGGATTAACTAGAATTGCCCATGAAATGCTTGAAAATAATAAAGGCATTCAAGATGTCGTTCTAGTTGGGATTAAAACAAGAGGTGTTTTCCTAGCTCAACGAATTGCAGAAAGAATTAAGCAAATCGAAGGTAAAGAAGTAATTATGGGTGACCTAGATATTACTCTGTACCGTGATGATCTTACAACTAAGACGGAAAACAAAGAACCATTAGTGAAAGGTTCAAATGTTCCTGTAGATTTAACAAACAAAAAAGTTATATTAGTTGATGATGTGCTTTACACTGGTAGAACAGTTCGTGCCGCAATGGACGCTGTAATGGACCTAGGAAGACCATCACAAATTCAATTAGCAGTATTAATCGACCGTGGACATCGTGAACTTCCAATTCGTGCAGACTATGTTGGTAAAAACATTCCAACTTCAGGTGATGAAAAAGTAGTCGTAGCTCTTAAGGAAACAGATGAACATGATAAAGTAAGTATATTTGAAAATTAAAAGTCCCTTTTAATGTGGTCCAGAGAGGCCGCCAAAGGGTCTAGTTAGTTGCTGCTTTCTTAGCAACGTATTGGACTCTTTGTGTAAATCGCAAAGAGTTTTTTTTATAGAAAAATGGGGGAATTTAAATGATAAAACAGAAACCAGTTTTAGAAATAAATGAAAAACCAAGTTTAAGTCAATGGTTTTTCCTAAGTATACAGCATTTATTCGCAATGTTCGGTGCAACAGTATTAGCACCAATCTTAATCGGAATTTCTCCGGCAATCGCATTAATATCAAGTGGGATTGGAACAATCGTATTCGTACTTATTACAAGAGGTAAAGTACCTTCTTACTTAGGATCATCATTCGCATTCATTGCCCCGATGAGCTTCGCTATAAAGAATCTTGGGACAGGAGCAGCGTTTGTAGGGGTGTTCATCACTGGGGTTGTATATGCAGTGATCGCACTGATCATTAACAAAGTCGGTGTTAAATGGTTATTCAAAATATTACCGCCAATCGTAGTTGGACCAGTCATTATCGTAATCGGATTAGGCTTATCATCAGTAGCAGTAAGCATGGCAATGAATGGAGCAGATGGTAAATATAGTTCAACATCAATCACAATTGCATTCATCACGTTAGCAATCACAATCGTAACAGCGTTATTCACAAGAGGGTTCTTATCAGTTATACCAATCTTAGTCGGAATTATCGGAGGATATATTACTTCAATCTTCTTTGGAATCGTAGACTTCACGAAAGTCGCAGAAGCAAAATGGATCGAAGTACCTGATTTCTCAGTGCCATTCGTAGACTACACGCCAGAGATCACATTACAGTTACTTTTAATCTTTATACCAGTCGCAATCGTAACAATTTCTGAACACATTGGTCATCAAGTAGTACTTGGAAATGTAGTTGATAAGGATTTAATTAAAGATCCTGGTTTAGACCGTTCACTTTTCGGTGACGCAGTATCAACAATGATAGCAGGTCTAATAGGTGGACCAACAACGACAACTTACGGTGAAAACATTGGCGTTTTAGCCATAACAAGAGCTTACAGTGTTTACTTGTTCGTTGGTGCAGCGATCTTCGCAATGATATTCGGATTCGTAGGAAAGATTTCAGCAATCATTAGTTCAATCCCAACACCAGTAATGGGTGGTATATCAATACTACTGTTCGGAATCATCGCTTCAAGTGGGTTAAGAGTACTGGTTGAAAATAAAATTGATTTTAGTAAACAACGTAACTTAGTCATCGCATCAGTCATCCTAGTTCTAGGAATTGGCGGAGCAACAATACATGTTGGAGATGTCTTCACACTTGAAGGAATGGCATTAGCTGCACTAATCGGAGTTTTACTAAACTTAGTCTTACCAGAAAAAATTGGTGGAGATCGAAATGTTGAAATGAACAATGAAAAAGCTTCTTAAGCACAATTGATAGATGGAGCACTCTAAAAACATACCTGGGTGCACTAGTTATAAAAAACGGATGAAATTCATTTAGGGGGATGACGGATGAATCATTTATTAACCATGTCTGATTTAACTATCGAAGAAATTCAAGATTTGCTAATGGAGGCTCAAAAGTTTGCAAATGGAGAAAAAACTAGTCTAAAGCGTCAGACATTTGTTGCAAATTTATTTTTTGAAAATAGCACGAGAACTCGTTTTAGCTTTGAAGTTGCCCAAAAGAAACTAGGACTTGAAGTCATCAACTTAGCGGTTGAAAGTTCGAGTATTCAAAAAGGTGAAACTTTATATGACACAGTTAAAACCCTTAAAGCAATTGGGGTAGAAGCGGTTGTCATTCGTCATACTGAAGATGAGTACTTTCAAGAAATTGAAAATGCAGGAATGCCAATCCTAAATGCCGGTGACGGATGTGGAAATCACCCGACTCAATGTCTACTAGACCTTTTAACGATCAAACAAGAATTTGGACAATTTGAAGGATTAAAAGTAGCAATTGCAGGTGATCTAAGACATTCAAGAGTTGCCCGTTCAAATGCAGAAGCACTTACAAGATTAGGTGCGGAAGTATTCTTCGCAAGTCCTGATGAATGGAAAGACGATAAAAATACCTATGGAACATATAAAAATTTTGATGAATTAGTTGAAGAAGTTGATGTCATGATGCTACTCAGAGTACAGCATGAAAGACATGATGAAAAGACTAATCACATTATGGAAAATTACTTACAAAAGCATGGTCTAACAATCGAGCGAGAAGCCAAAATGAAACCAACAAGCATTATCATGCATCCAGCACCATTCAATAGAGATGTAGAAATAGCGAGTGAACTAGTCGAATGCGGGCGTTCAAGAATCTTTAAGCAAATGGAAAATGGTGTTTACGTACGAATGGCTGTATTAAAAAGAGCCTTACCAACTGTATGGGGAGAGATGAAAAATGAAGTACTTGTTTAAAAACGGTGTCACTTTACAAGAAAACGGTGAATTTTTAAAACGTGATGTACTAGTAGTGAATGGGAAAATTTCAGTAATTGCTGAAACAATCATAGATCAAGAAGCAACATTAATTGAACTTGAGGGAAAATTACTTTCACCAGGTTTTATCGACGTACATGTTCATTTAAGAGAGCCGGGCGGAGAGCATAAGGAGACAATCGAAACAGGTACAAAAGCAGCAGCAAGAGGCGGATTCACAACAATCTCAGCAATGCCAAATACTCGACCAGTACCAGATACAATTGAACATTTACAATCATTAAATAAAAAGATTGAGGATACTGCACTAGTTAACGTACTTCCATATGCTTCAATCACAATTCGTCAAGCTGGTGAGGAACAAACTGATTTTGAAACATTAAAAAATAATGGCGCATTTGCATTTACCGATGATGGAGTAGGTGTGCAATCAGCTGAAATGATGTACAAAGCGATGCAAAAAGCTGCTGAGTTAAATGTTTCAATCGTAGCTCATTGTGAAGAGAATACATTAATTCAAAAAGGCTGTGTACACGAAGGGAAATTCTCAAAAGAAAATGATTTAAACGGAATTCCTTCAATTTGTGAGAGTGTACAAATTGCACGTGATGTTTTATTAGCAGAAGCAACTGGATGTCATTATCACGTATGCCATATCAGTACGAAGGAATCAGTAAGAGTAGTACGAGATGCTAAAAAAGCAGGAATAAACGTAACAGCTGAAGTGTCACCACATCACTTAATTTTATGTGAAGATGACATTCCAGGACTTGATACGAACTTTAAAATGAATCCTCCACTAAGAGGATCATTAGATAGAGAATCATTAATAGAGGGTTTACTTGATGGGACAATCGATATGATTGCAACCGATCATGCACCACATACAGCAGAAGAAAAAGCGCAAGGAATGCAGCTTGCTCCTTTTGGGATTGTAGGCTTAGAAACAGCATTTCCACTTTTAAACACTCATTTTGTGCAAACTGGAAAAATGTCATTAAAACAACTAATTGATTTTATGACAGTAAAACCAGCAGAAGTATTTAAGATCAACAGAGGAAAAATTGAAGTTGGAGCAGTTGCAGATTTAACGGTAATTGATTTAGAACTTCATGAAGAAATCGATTCAACAACATTCCTTTCAAAAGGAAAAAATACACCATTTGATGGCTGGAAATGTAAAGGTTGGCCAGTAATGACAATGGTAAATGGCAAATTAGTATATGAAAGTGGGGAAGTAACAGTATGATGCGTCAATTAATATTAGAAGACGGAACAGTTTTTGTAGGAGAAGGATTTGGTAGCGAAGTTGAAACAACAGGAGAAATCGTATTTACAACAGGTATGACAGGATATCAAGAAGTATTAACTGACCCATCTTACTGTGGACAAATCGTAACATTTACTTACCCTTTAGTAGGTAATTACGGAATCAATTTAGAGGATTTTGAAAGTATCGTTCCAGCAGTACATGGATTAATCGTAAAAGAATATGCTGAGCATCCATCAAACTTCCGAAATAAAATGAGCTTGGATCAATATTGTAAAGATAAAGGAATTCCAGGATTAGCAGGTATCGACACACGTATGTTAACAAGAAAATTACGTGAAGTTGGTACGATGAAAGGGAAATTCTGTAGCATGGAAGCAAATGTAGATGAAGTCGTTGCAGAATTAACAAGCACAAGCACTCCATTTTTTACAAACCATGTTGAGAGAGTTTCAACACAGAAGCCTTATAGAAGTCCAGGTAGAGGACATCGAGTAGTTTTAGTAGATTTCGGTATGAAACACGGAATCTTAAGAGAGTTAACTAATCGTAAATGTGACGTTACAGTTGTACCTTATAATGTCTCAGCAAAAGAAATTTTCTTACTAGCTCCAGATGGAATAATGCTTAGTAATGGACCTGGAGATCCAAAAGATGTTCAAGTAGCAATTGAAATGATTAAAGAAGTTGTAGGGAAAGTACCATTATTCGGAATCTGTTTAGGACATCAATTGTTTGCATTAGCAAACGGGGGAAATACGTCAAAACTAAAATTCGGACACCGTGGTGCAAACCATCCAGTAAAACATTTAGAAACTGGTAAAGTAGCCATTACTTCACAAAACCACGGTTATGCAGTGGAAATGGATTCTATTGATGGAACAGACTTAGTGGTTACTCATGTAGCACTTAATGATGGGACAGTTGAAGGACTTAAACATAAATCATACCCAGCATTCACAGTTCAGTATCACCCTGAAGCTTCACCGGGGCCAGAAGATGCGAATTACTTATTTGATGAATTCATGAACATGATGGAAGCTCATAAAAGAGAGGGGAACTTACAATGCCAAAACGCGTAGACATCGAAACCATCTTAGTGATCGGATCAGGACCAATTGTAATCGGCCAAGCAGCTGAATTTGATTATGCAGGTACTCAAGCATGTCAAGCACTTAGAGAAGAGGGATACAAAGTAATCCTTGTGAACTCAAACCCTGCAACAATTATGACTGATGTTCAGACAGCGGATAAAGTATATATCGAGCCTCTAACAGTGGATTTTGTTAGTCGAATCATCCGTAAAGAACGTCCAGATGCACTTTTACCAACTTTAGGAGGTCAAACAGGACTAAACCTAGCTGTAGAACTAGCAAAATCTGGTGTGTTAGAAGATTGCGGAGTTAAAATTTTAGGAACAAGCCTTGAGGCAATCAACAGAGCAGAAGACAGAGACTTGTTCAGAACGTTAATGAATGATTTAAACGAGCCAGTACCTGAAAGTGCAATCATTCACTCCTTAAGTGAAGCTTATGATTTTGTTGAGCAAATCGGTTATCCAGTAATTGTTCGACCAGCATTTACTTTAGGTGGTACAGGGGGCGGAATTTGCCACGATGAAGAAGAGCTAAAAGAAATTGTAGCAAGTGGATTAAAAAATAGTCCAGTTACTCAATGTCTATTAGAAAAAAGCATTGCCGGATTTAAAGAAATAGAATACGAAGTAATGCGTGATGCAAATGACCATGCAATCGTAGTATGTAACATGGAAAATATTGATCCAGTAGGGGTACATACTGGTGATTCAATCGTAGTTGCTCCTTCTCAAACTTTAAGTGACCGTGAATATCAAATGCTACGAAATGTATCACTTAAAATTATAAGAGCACTAGGAATTGAAGGCGGATGTAACGTACAACTAGCGCTTGACCCTGACAGCTTCCAATACTATGTAATTGAGGTAAACCCTCGAGTATCAAGATCAAGTGCACTTGCTTCAAAGGCAACTGGCTACCCAATTGCTAAATTAGCAGCAAAAATTGCAGTTGGCTTAACGCTTGATGAAATGATTAACCCAGTAACGAAGAAAACATATGCTTGCTTTGAGCCTGCATTAGACTATATTGTTTCAAAAATCCCACGTTGGCCATTTGATAAGTTCGAAACAGCAAATCGCCTTCTAGGAACGCAAATGAAAGCAACTGGAGAGGTAATGGCAATTGGTCGTACATTAGAAGAGTCATTATTAAAAGCAGTTCGCTCACTTGAATTAGGTATCGATCATATCGAATTAAATACAGTAAAAGAACTTTCAAAAGAAGAAATGATCGCACGAATGGCAAAACCTGATGACGAACGATTATACATTGTTGCAGAAGCAATGAGAAATGGAATGACGATTGAAGAGATTCATGCAATTACAAAAATTGATTTCTTCTTCCTTCATAAAATCGAAAATATCATTAACATGGAACAAACGATCAAAGCAAATCACTTTGACTTAGATGTCTTGCTTAAGGCGAAAAAGATGGGCTTTAGTGATGAGTATCTTGCAGCAAACTGGAATGCAACAAACAAAGAGATCTATGATATCAGAAAGCAAAATCGAATTTTACCAGTTTATAAAATGGTTGATACGTGTTCAGCTGAATTTGAATCAACAACACCATACTTTTATGGCACATATGAAATCGAAAACGAATCAATCGTTACGAACAAAACAAGTGTTGTAGTACTAGGTTCAGGTCCGATACGAATTGGTCAAGGTGTCGAATTCGATTATGCAACAGTACATTGTGTAAGAGCAATTAAAGAAGCAGGATATGAAGCGATCATCATAAACAACAACCCAGAGACAGTTTCAACAGACTTTAGTATCTCAGATAAACTTTACTTTGAACCACTAACAATTGAGGATGTAATGCACATCATTGATTTAGAAAAACCGATGGGAGTAGTTGTTCAATTCGGTGGGCAAACAGCCATTAACTTAGCTGATAAATTAGTAGAACATGGTGTGAAAATTTTAGGAACATCACTTGAAGATTTAGATCGTGCAGAAGATCGTGATAAGTTTGAAGAAGCATTACAAAAACTAGGAGTACCACAACCGCTTGGTAAAACTGCTATGACACCAGAAGAAGCAGCAGCAATCGCGGATGAAATTGGTTATCCAGTTCTAGTAAGACCATCATACGTACTTGGTGGACGCGCTATGGAGATTGTATATCACCGTGAAGAAATTCTACACTACATGCAAAATGCAGTAAAAATCAACCCAGAACATCCAGTACTAGTCGACCGTTACTTAACTGGGAAAGAAATTGAAGTAGATGCAATCTCTGATGGAATCGATGTATATATCCCAGGTATTATGGAGCATATCGAGCGAGCTGGCGTTCACTCGGGAGATTCAATCGCAGTATATCCTACACAAAATGTAACAGAAGCTGCGAAGCAAAAATTAATCGAATATACAATCAAACTAGCAAAAGGCTTAAATATCAAAGGCTTGCTTAACATCCAGTTTGTTGTAACGGATAAAGATGAAGTTTTCGTACTAGAAGTAAACCCTCGTTCAAGTAGAACGGTACCATTCTTAAGTAAAATTACGAATGTACCAATGGCAAATATTGCAACGAAAGTTATTTTAGGACAAACATTAGCTTCTTTCGGATACGCAACTGGTTATCACCCTGAAGGAACAGAAGTATATGTAAAAGCACCAGTGTTCTCATTTGCAAAACTACGCTCAGTAGATATAACATTAGGCCCTGAAATGAAATCAACTGGGGAAGTAATGGGGAAAGATGTAAGTCTTCAAAAAGCATTGTACAAAGCATTAGTCGCTGCTGGAATGCATATCCCAACTCACGGTTCAGTAATCATTACAGTAGCTGATAAAGATAAAGAAGAAGTAGTAAATATCGCAAAACGCTTCCATGAAATTGGCTTTACAGTCTTCGGTACTGAAGGAACTAAAAATCATTTAGAAAACCACGGTGTACCAGTAAAAGCAGTAAACAAAATTAACGAGCATGAAGACAATATGCTAGACATGATCAAGCGTGGAGATGCACAGTTCGTAATCAATACATTAACAAAAGGTAAAAAACCAGCTCGTGATGGATTCAGAATTCGTCGTGAATCGGTTGAAAACGGAGTAGTTTGCTTAACTTCACTAGATACAGCAACTGCAATACTATCAGTAATTGAAAGCTTAACATTCTCAACTTCTGCACTACCAAACAAAGAAATGAAGGCTGGCGTATTAGTATGATAAAAAAAGAACTCATGACAATTGTCTCAAACAGAGAAATTGCCCATCAAATTGTCGAAATGACATTAAAAGGTGAACTAGTTCAGGAGATGCACTCTCCTGGGCAGTTTGTCCATATAAAAGTGACTGGTGGACTAACACCACTTTTAAGAAGACCAATCAGTATATGTCGAGTCGACAAAGAGAAAAGTGAGTTCACGATGATATTCCGCGCAGAAGGTGAAGGAACGAAGCTATTAAAAGAAGCAAGCGTTGGTCAACAGGTTGATGTATTAGGTCCTCTTGGTCAAGGTTATGATATTGAATCTCTTTCTGAAGGGGATACAGCACTACTAGTAGGCGGTGGAATTGGAGTCCCTCCAATGTATGAACTTTCGAAGCAATTTAAAGCACGTGGTGTAAATGTCATTCATGTACTAGGGTTTGCATCAAGCAATGTAGCTTTTTATGAAAAAGAGTTTTCAGAATTAGGTCCAACTTTTATGGCAACAGTAGATGGAACTCTTGGTACGAAAGGATTCGTAACTGATGTTATCCGTGAAAAAGAGCTTCAATTTGATCAATACTTTGCATGTGGTCCAACTGTGATGTTAAAAGCTTTACAACAGCAATATAAAGGTATGAAGGATGGCTATATATCACTTGAAGAACGAATGGGCTGTGGAATCGGTGCTTGTTTCGCATGTGTATGTCATACAGAAGATGGATCTTATCGTAAAATTTGTAGTGATGGACCAGTGTTCCAGGCTGAGGAGGTAGTTCTATGATTTCATTACAAACAAAACTTCCTGGCTTAGATTTAAAAAATCCGATTATGCCAGCTTCAGGTTGCTTTGGATTTGGTAGAGAGTTTGCCAATTTATATGATTTAAGCGTACTTGGTGCCATTATGATCAAGGCGACAACGGTTGAAACAAGATACGGAAATGAAACACCCCGTGTTGCGGAAACGCAAGCTGGAATGTTAAATGCAATCGGTCTTCAAAATCCTGGATTAGAAAAAGTAATCAATGAGGAATTAAAATGGCTTTCAAGCTATGATGTACCAATCATTGCAAATATTGCAGGTTCAACAATAGATGACTATGTTACAGTAGCAAAAGAAATATCAAAAGTAAGTAATGTAAAAGCATTAGAACTAAATATTTCTTGTCCGAATGTAAAATGTGGTGGGATTGCATTTGGAACGGATGCTGCAACAGCGGCTGAAGTCACAAAAAAAGTGAGAGAAGTAAGCGAAGTTCCGCTTTACGTAAAATTATCTCCAAACGTAACCAACATTGTAGAAATCGCAAAAGCAATTGAAAATGCCGGAGCAGATGGTTTAACAATGATTAATACATTACTAGGGATGAGACTAGATTTAAGAACGGGAAAACCGATTCTTGCAAATAAAACAGGTGGATTATCAGGTCCAGCAATTAAACCAGTCGCAATTCGAATGATCCATGATGTTAGTCAAGTAGTTGGCATCCCAATCATTGGAATGGGTGGCGTAATGAACGCAGAAGATGCACTAGAATTTTTCCTAGCAGGAGCAAGTGCAATCGGTGTAGGAACGGCAAACTTTGTTGATCCATTTGTTTGTCCAACAATCATAGATGAACTACCAGAAGTATTAGAAAAATACGGTTATCAGTCGATTGAAGAATGTATTGGAAGGAGCTGGAAACAACATGTCATCACAAGTGGTCATCGCGCTTGATTTTTCTTCAAAAGAAGAAGTAATGAATTTTGTAAAAAAATTTCAAAAATCTCTATATGTAAAGGTAGGGATGGAACTATTTTACAAAGAGGGTCCAGCGATCATTAAGGAACTAAAAGAACTAGGACATCAAATATTCTTAGATTTGAAGCTTCATGATATTCCAAATACAGTAAAACATGCTATGAAAAATATCGCATCTTTAGAAGTAGACATGGTAAATGTGCATGCAGCAGGTGGAACGAAAATGATGAAGGCAGCATTAGAAGGGCTAGAAGAAGGCACTCCGACTGGTAAAAAAAGACCGTTACTAATAGCTGTAACTCAACTTACAAGCACTTCAGAAGAACAAGTAATCCATGAACAAGGTCTTACATCCTTAATGGATTCGATTAAACTTTATGCTGCAATAACAGAAGAAAGTGGACTGGATGGCGTAGTTTGCTCACCACTAGATGTAGAATTAGTCCAAGCAGCCGTTGAAGGTGATAACTTTATAACAGTAACACCTGGCATACGATTAGCAGATAATAGTGTAGATGATCAAGTACGTGTAACTACTCCGGCGAAAGCTAGACAATTAGGAAGTAGCTATATTGTAGTAGGACGCAGTATTACAAAAAGTGAAAATCCAGTAGAAGCATACGAAGAAATATTAGCACAATGGGAGGGCGTAATCATATGAAAAAGAATATCGCAGCAAACTTATTAAGCATTGGAGCAGTAAGCCTTCAACCTGAAACTCCATTTACTTGGGCATCAGGAATCAAATCTCCAATCTATTGTGATAATCGCTTAACTCTTGGCTATCCAGAAATTCGTAAAAATATTGCAAAAGGTCTAGTTCAATTAATCGAAGAAAAATTTGGCACAGTGGATGTAATTGCTGGAACTGCAACAGCAGGAATTCCACATGCAGCTTGGACAAGCGATTTAATGAACTTACCGATGGTCTATGTCCGCAGCTCTGCAAAAGGTCATGGAAAAGGTAATCAAATTGAGGGTCCAATTAATGCAGGACAAAAAGTTGTAGTAGTAGAAGACCTGATTTCAACAGGTGGAAGCGTCATTACATGTGTAGAAGCATTGCGCGAAGCAGGATGTGATGTGGCAGGAGTCGTATCAATTTTCACATATAATCTACCAGCAGCAGTAGAAAAATTCGAAGCAAAT
This sequence comes from Bacillus sp. JJ664, assembly GCF_036962205.1. Taxonomy (NCBI): domain Bacteria; kingdom Bacillati; phylum Bacillota; class Bacilli; order Caryophanales; family Bacillaceae; genus Bacillus; species Bacillus sp. JJ664. The sequence goes on from NZ_JBALMS010000020.1 coordinate 21,675, forward strand.
GACGTAACGTACTACTCTCTAACTGATTACGACACTTTAGTAGAAGTAGCAAAAGAGCAAGGCTCTATTAAAGAAGACCATGTAGCAAAACTAACTGCTTGGAGAAAAAATCCACAAGACGCTAGCTGGATGACGGTCGGCGTATAAAATAATGTAGACACATAAGCACAGCCTTAATTGGCTGTGTTTTTTTTATGATTAAACTTTATTTGGTACTTGATAAGAATTTCATAGAAAATAATTGAAACCTATTCATTTTCATTTTTATACTGTTCATATATATGTTTATAGGTATCTTTTAAAGGGGGAAGTTGAGTGTCAGTGGAAGAACTGTTCTTATTAAATAGTTTAAAAGAATTTCAAGGGATTAAAAAACTAGGTGATCTTACGATGAAGCAATTGTCATATGAAGAATTAGTATGGCAGCCCTCTAGTGAATCGAATAGTATTGCCATTATCGTTAAACATTTAAGTGGTAACATGATCTCAAGATGGACTGATTTTTTGACGTCAGATGGAGAGAAAACATGGCGTAATCGAGATCAGGAATTTGAGGGGACTTATTCTTCAAAGGAAGAATTACTCGCAGCGTGGGAAAAAGGATGGGATGTAGTATTCTCGGCAATTAAAAATTTAAAAGAAGATGACATTCTAAAAACAATCACCATAAGAGGAGAAGCTCATTTTGTACTACAAGCAATACATAGACAGATTAGTCATTATGGTTATCATATTGGTCAAATTGTTTATGTAGGAAAACAAGTTAAAAATGAACAGTTTACAAGTTTAAGTATCCCTAGAGGACAATCGGAACAATATTTAAATGAGAAACTTAAAAACGGAAAACTTACATGATGACTATATGAAAACCTAATATAAAATTAAAAATGATCATTAAATCTACGACAAAAGTTGTAGATTTTTTAATGGAGATTACAACAAAACGAGTAATTAATTTCAAACTTAATAATGAAGAAAAAAAGATAGGTAAAGAGTAAAGTAAGAATGAGGAAAGACAAAGATATCACTTGTTTCATTAGAATCGATAGAAACGAAATATTGAAGATTTACCTTTAAATGCGAACTTAGTCTATCAATTCTTTTTTTAATAATGAAAATAGTTAGAAAATAATGTAAAATGTTACAAGTTAGGGGGGAAATATATGAAGATCTTAATTGAAACACTTAATCACTTTAAACCGTACTGGAAAATTTTACTCCTTGCTTTTGGTAGTTCTCTAATAGCTGGAGCTTTTGCAGTTATTCCACCAATTTTAACGGGAAAAGTCGTGGATGAGTTATTAGGAGCTGCTAATTCACAAGTTCTTTTCTATTTTATTTTTGGAATCATGTTGGCATTTTTATGTAAGGTTGTATTTGAATCTTTACAAGAATTTATTCAAGTAAAGATTGGTCTCGATGTCATAAGTGATATGCAATTACGAGCGTTTAAAAAACTTCAAAAAGCACCAATGTCATTTTTTTCAACTACACCTCGTGGAGATATGTTATTTCGATTAACGCATGATGTAGAATCTGTTCAAAATCTGAATAATACTGTTGTTCCGAGATTTATTCAACAAGTGATCGCAGCAATCGCAGCATTTGTTGCAGTGTTTCCTTTGTATTGGCCAGCAGCTGTAATCATGCTGATTGTTTTTGTAATTTATTTAGTACCTTCATTTATGATTGGAACTAAAGTACGTAAAATGGGTGCCATTTCACGAGATATGAGCGCTGATTTATATAATCATACACAAGAGAGTATTGAATCAGTTCGACTTGTTCGCACATTTCAAACGCAGGAACAAGAAAATAAGCGCTTAGAGGAAAAGCTTTCAATATGGAAGAGATTTGCAATCCGACTGGCGCTTTTTGGTAAATTTAATTGGAGATTAGGCAATGTTTTTAATAATGGTGCACCTGGTGTCATCATGTTGGTTGGAGGATATTCAGTATGGCAACATGACATTTCGTTAGGGACTTTAATAGCTGTGTTAGGATTTATTCCGACAATGTTTATGCCGGTGCGCTCTCTTGCTGAAAACGCTCTTACAATTCAACAAGCAATTCCTGCTCTTGAGCGTATTTATGAGTATTTTGATTTACCTTCGGAGCAATCTGAATCATTTCCTATTTTTAAAAATGTAAAAGGTGATATTGATGTGAACAATATTCGATTTACATATCCCAATGCTAATGAAGAAGTATTAAAGGGTGTATCTTTTTCAATAAAGTCAGGGCAGCATATTGGAATAGTAGGAACGAGTGGTGGAGGTAAGAGTACATTAATCCAATTATTATTAGGATTATATGAACCAACATCAGGCTCAATATTTGTTGATCAAAAAGATTTATCAAAACATGATTTTCAATCATTACGCCAACATGTCGGAGTTGTTTCTCAAGAGACGTTCTTATTAAATAGCACACTGAAACAAAATTTATTATATGCTAAACCAAATGCAACTGATGAAGAACTCCTACTTGCCGTAGAAGCTGCTGATTTAGGAGATTTAATAGATTCATTGCCAGAAGGATTTGAGACAATCGTTGGAGAACGAGGTTTAAAGCTTTCAGGTGGTCAAAGGCAACGCGTAGCATTAGCACGTGCAATTTTAAGACATCCGCCAGTATTGATATTTGATGAAGCAACATCATCTTTAGACGGAGAAACTGAAGAGAAGGTACAGTCTTCCCTTGAGAAGTTAATTCCTGGAAGAACGACAATAACGATTGCTCATCGACTTGTTACAGTAAAAGACGCAGATTGTATTTTGTTATTAGACAAAGGTTTAATTGCTGAACAAGGTACACATGAAGAACTTCTATCATTAAAAGGGCAGTATTATCAACTATATATGGCACAGTACAGTGAACTAGATAAGGAGAGTGCCGTATGAACCAAAATAAAATAAAAAAAATAGGTGATGGAAAAAGAGTTATTCAGTTTCTAATACCTCATAAAAAGTGGGTATTTGCAGATTCATTTGTCATAGCATTAAGTCAAATTTGTGCAGCTTTAATTCCGACTTTAGGTATGGGATGGTTAGTAGATCATATCATTCCAAATCATGAAAATACATTACTTTGGGGATTAATGTGGTTACTAGTTATTGCAGCAATACTTGATTTAATTTTAATGGTAATCGACGAGTATTTTTGTCATCATGTAGCAAAGTCAGTTACAAATTGGCAAAAATTACGCTTATTTAAGCATTTGCAAATTTTACCGTATTCATATTTTCATCAATCGAAATCTGGTGAACTTCTAGCTAGAGTATCAGATGACCCTGATACACTTCATAATTTCTTAGCATGGGAAGGTTCTACTTTTATGGCATCAGTACAAGGTGTTGTCATTTATAGTGTTGTTTTATTATGGATCCACCCATACTTAATGGTTACGAGTGTAGTTTTAGGTGTATTGTTTTATTGGACGTCAAATAAAGTTGGGGCTAGAACAAGAAATGCTTCTGCAAGAGCAAGAGAAGAAGCGTCACGTTATTTAGAAAGACTACGTGAATCTGTAACAGGCATCCAGCTATCTAGAATTCTTGGTGCAACAGATTATGAGATTCAAAGTGTAGCAGATATTAGAAAATCATTTGTCAAAGAATCGATCATTGAGTTAAAAGCAAGAATGCAGTCTATTGTTGTCATCGGAAGCTACAATGGTTTCGCTTTGGCTTCGGTTTATTTTATTAGTGTTTTATTAATATCAAATGAACAAATTACAAGTGGACAAATGCTAACAGCGGGCGGTCTAGTTACTATTGCGGCAAATGAAATTCAAAGAATGCTAAGAAATTGGTTATCTGTTAGAAGAACGGGTCCAGCACTTGATCGTTCCGAAAAATTATTAGCTGAGCCAACATCTGCTTTTGAAGTACAAGAAGGAAAGAAACTAGATGTTGTGGATGGTTTAATCGAATTTAAAGATGTTAAATTTGGTTATCCAAATAAAGAAGACCTTGTATTAAATGGCTTAACATTCCAAGTAAAACCTGGAGAGGCAGTTGCCATCGTAGGACCTAGTGGTGCAGGGAAGTCAACAATTGTAGATTTATTATTAGGTCTATATCCATTAAATAGTGGTACGATTGACATTGATGGATTATCAATCGAGCAGTCGAATGCTAAATGGGTTAGAGACTCAATTTCATTCGTCTCACAGGATGTACAGTTACGAAATGGTAGCTTAGCAGATAATATTAAGATTGGAAATGAAAGAGCGACTGATGAAGAGCTTGTTCAAGCTTTAAGAGATAGTGGTTTATCTGATTATTATGATTCATTACCAGATGGTCTACATTCTTCAATTGGAGAAAGAGGAGCGCTTCTTTCAGGTGGTCAAAAACAACGTTTATCTTTAGCGAGAGCACTCGTCAAAAATTCACCAATCTTGATATTAGATGAAGCAAGCTCAGCACTTGACCCTATTACAGAATTACAAATAAATGAGGCAATTCAAAAAAGAAAATCAAAACAATCGGTAATCGTCATTTCCCATCGCCTTTCAACTGTACTAACGGCAGATCGTATTGTTGTATTAGAAAACGGTATCGTTGTTGAAGAAGGTACGCATCACGCTTTATTGGAAATGGACGGAGTGTATTCTAGATTATTTAAACGTGAGGCTGAAACCGGTGAAAATGTAATGAGTGTTTAAAAATTATGTTGAAAGTGAAAGGGGTACTCAAATGAACAGTAAGACCTCAATTCAACACTATGAATCAAAAGAAGAATTACTGAAAGGTTTTCAAGTTTTAAAACAGCTTCGCACACATTTAACGGAAGAATCATTTTTTGAGCTATATGAGGAAATGAAGAAGGAAGGCTACAAGCTAATTGGTTTAGAAGATCATGGTCAAACTGTAGCAGTAGCAGGAATCATTATTTTAACGAATTTCTATAATGGGAAGCACGTTTTTGTCTATGATTTAGTGTCAGATCAGAATCGTCGTTCAAATGGCTATGGCAAACAACTACTAGATTATATTCATGAATTTGGGAAGGAAAACGGCTGCGAGCTTGTTTCACTTCAGTCAGGCTTACAAAGAATTGATGCACATCGTTTTTATGAAGAAAAAATGGAATATCGTAAATTATCATATGCTTTTAGTAAAGATATTAAATAAAAAAGTAAACCCTAGTCGAATGATTAGGGTTTACTTTTTTTGTAGGCTTGTTTCTAAAAGATGTTATGAGTGTAGTTTTTATAAGAATGAAAAGAAGACATATATTTATGCTAAAATGATTGTAGTAAATTTTTTTTATGTAAAGTTAATTGGAGGGAATACCTTGGACAAAAAAGAATTTTGGTGTTTAATAGAAGAATCAAAGAAATTCGAGAATCAAGCAGAATGGTTAACAGAGGTATTATCTCATAGAGAATCAAATGAAATATTAGAGTTTGAATTCTATTTTGAAAGTTTCATGAATGAAAGTTACCAATCTCGCTTATGGGGTGCAGCTTATATTCTAATGGGTGGCTGTTCTGATGATGCGTTTGATTATTTCAGGGGATGGTTAATTGGTCAGGGTGAAGAAATATATCATAAGGTTATAGAAAATCACGAGTATCTTGCAACATATATCCGTGAGGAAACTCTAGATGAAGAGGGTTATCCTCAAAATGAAGAGATACTGTCAGTCGGCTTAGATGCTTATACATTTAAAAAGACTGGAGATACAGAATGGGATGATCACATTCATGATGAAATGTTAGAAAAACTCGACAAAAAAGGACTAAAGCCAGCTGTCGACTTTGAATTTGATTGGGAAGAAGATACAGATGATTTAGAAAATATGTTTCCGGAATTATGGGCAAGATTTGGAGAAAATCCACTAGGATAATATAGATAGTTAATCAAAGAACAAATGTAATCTAATAGTAAAGTGTAAAAACAGTTCAAATGCGTAATTTGAGCTGTTTTTTTTATCTCTAAGAGAAAGTATGAATGTACCCATTCTTAATCCATCTAAAGTGGTCTACTAGAAGTATGCGATCTAGCATTCTTAGCTTATCACTTATTTTAAAGGACATATATAAACAAAGAAGAATAATATAAAATATGTAAATATTTACCAAAAAAGTGAGGGGTAAGATGAAGATACTTAATCTATTTATTTTCATTGGAATCATTGGATTTTTATTATCAGGAATAACATTGGGTGTTTTTACTAGTGGTGAACAACAAAGAGCTAATTTTTATACACAAATGAAAGAGGATCGGAAATCAAATTTTAAATTTTCATTATGGTCTGGACTGGTAGGAATGATTTCATTTTTTATTGCAGGGGTCATTTATTATATTCAGTAGATGAAAAAAGAAGGGATAAATGAGATGGTTCAAAATAAGTTAAAAGTTTATCAGTTCTTAATTAGTTCATCTATTTCAACTTTCGTATTTATAGGAATCAATATTTTATTATATGCATTTGATTATTATGTTTTAGATAATCCTACATCTCGTAGTTTGATTGGTCTTGGCAATACAGTTGGAATAAGCAGCTTTGCTTATAGTTTATTATTTGTCATTATGATTAGCATCCCTTTTATTTAT
>NZ_JBALMS010000020.1:28430-28578 GCF_036962205.1 Bacillus sp. JJ664
GCTTTTATTTAGTGCTTGGACATTCTTACTCGGCGACTATGTAAAGCCATTAATATTTGGAAAATTACTAATTGTAGCTCCAGCAATTTTGTTGTTCCTGAGTTTACTCGGCATTCAATTTATTGACTAAATAAAGAAAAGCAAAAAG
>NZ_JBALMS010000021.1:0-4741 GCF_036962205.1 Bacillus sp. JJ664
GTTATTCACTAGTTTTGTATAAATATCTAAAAATAGTAAAACAGCAGTAAAAATATTTTTGTATAGTTTCGTTGGTATATAAGTGTTTGTGTAATTATTTTGTCGAAAAATATAAAATTGTGTTTGCATAATTATTAGTATGTGTTAAAATTCATTTTATAAAATAATTATTCATCGAAAAAAACTAGTTGTTTAATCTGAATTTAATCATGATAATAAAGATTAGTAGTTAGAATTTTTCAAAAATTAAGGGGGAAACAGTAATGAAAAAATTAATCGGAGTCTTATCTGCAACAGTATTATCAATCGGAATGTTATCAGCTTGTAATAGTAAATCATCTGATGACAAAACATTAATTTTAGGAACAAGTGCTGACTACAAACCATATGAGTTTATCGATACAAAGAATGACGATATTATTGGTTTTGATATTGATTTAGCAAAAGCGTTAGGTAAAAAAACTGGTTATGAAATTAAAGTGAAAGACCTTGATTTTACTTCTTTAATTACAGCAATGAATGCTGATAAAGTTGACTTTATTATGGCTGGAATGAAAGAAACACCAGAACGTGCGAAAAACGCTGACTTTACAGATTCATATTTTATCGATCAAAATCAAGTGGTTGTTAAAAAAGATTCAAATATTAGTAAAATAGAAGATTTAAAAGGGAAAACTGTTGGTGTTCAAGCAGGAACAATTCAAGAAACGAAAGCAAATGAAGTTTCAAAAACTGCAGGATTCAAAGTAGAAAATCGTAACAGAATTCCGGAATTAGTAGAGGAATTAAAAGCGGGTCGTTTTGATGCAGTAATTATTGAACAAACAGTTGCAAAAGGTTATTTAGATAAACTTGATATTATTGAAGGTTTACTAATTGAAGATTTCTTCGAGCAATCTGGTTCAGCAGTTGCATTTCCAAAGGATTCTAAGTTAACAGCTAAATTTGATAAAGCATTAGCGGAATTAAAAGAAGATGGAACAGTAGATAAATTAATAAAAAAATGGTTTGGGGATCTTAAATAAACGTCTTAAGAAGGTCGTTTAGATCAGGAGGAATGATTTGATGGAGAAAGATTGGAGTCACTTACTTGAAAAAATGCCTTTACGCTTAGCGCCTAGTATGGCGAAAGATCACCCAAATTTACCAGTTGTTAAAGAAGAAGGTTGTTATTACTACGGTGTAGATGGGAAGCAATATTTAGATTTTACTTCTGGTATTGCAACAACAAACGTTGGACACCGCCATCCAAAAGTAGTACAGGCTATTAAAGAAGGTGCTGATTCATTAGCGCATGGACCTTCAGGCGTAATAATCTATGAATCTATTTTAAAATTAGCTGATCAATTAGCAGACATACTACCAGGAAACTTAGATACATTTTTCTTTGGAAACAGTGGTACAGAAGCAATTGAAGGGGCTATTAAATTAGCTAAACACGCGACGAAGCGCCCGTATGTTGTTTCATTTATTGGTTGCTTTCACGGTCGTTCAATGGGGGCATTAAGTGTTACGACTTCAAAAAGTAAATATCGTAAATTTCTAAATCCTTCTGGTTCATACCAAATTCCATATGCAAATGTTTCAGAATGTCCTGAAGGAATGGACGAAGAATCATTTGTTGTTGATCGATTAGAAAAAGATTTTAAAAGATTATTTAATCATCAAGTAACACCAGAAGAAGTTGCAGCCGTAATCGTAGAACCAGTATTAGGTGAAGGTGGATATGTAGTTCCTCCAAAAGCATGGTTGAAAAAGATCCGTGAAATCTGTGATCAACATAATATTTTATTAATTTTCGATGAAGTACAGACTGGATTTGGTCGTACAGGTAACTGGTTTGCAGCTCATACATTTGATGTAACACCGGATATTATGGCAATTGCAAAAGGGATTGCAAACGGGATCCCGTTAAGTGCGACTGTGGCATCTAATGAATTAATGAAGCAATGGCCACTAGGTAGTCATGGAACAACTTTTGGTGGAAATCCAATTGCATGCTCGGCTGCACTTGCTGTATTAGAAATTATTAAAGAAGAAAATTTATTAGAAAATACTAAAGAGGTTGGAGCTTATGCTGTTGAGAAATTGCATGAGTTAAAGAAGAAGCACCCAGTAATTGGAGATATTCGTTCAATCGGTTTAATGATCGGAATTGAAATCATCAATCCATCAACAAAAGAACCGGATGGGGATGGCTTATTTAAGATTCTTGATCTCGCTTTAGAAAAAGGAGTTTTATTCTACTTCTGCGGAAATAATAGCGAAGTGATTAGAATGATCCCACCTTTAACAGTAACGAAAAGTCAAATTGATGATGGGCTAAACATCCTAGATGAAGCCTTAACTGAATATGAGCAATCAATTGGCTATGAATTATTTGAAACAAAAGGCATTGGTTTCTAAACCAGTGCTTTTTATCTAAATTAACAAAAATACACTTTTAAAGTCGAATAAATAAAGGAGTACAGTATATGAACTTAGATTTTACGCAAATCGTTCCTTCGATTCCATATATATTAGCCGGTTTAAAATTAACATTACTTGTTGTTTTATGTTCAATTTTATTAGGTTTAGTTTTAGCAATTCTACTTGCACTAATGAAAATTAGTCGTTCTAAATGGTTAGTTGTAATAGCTGATTTTTATACATCGATCTTCCGTGGGACGCCGATGGTACTGCAATTAATGATTATTTATTTTGGTCTTCCACAAATTATTGGATTTGAAATTGAGCAATTTCCAGCTGCTGTTCTAGCATTTGGATTAAACTCAGGTGCTTATGTTTCAGAAGTAATTCGTGCGGGGATTCTTGCAGTTGATAAAGGTCAACAAGAAGCGGCTTCTGCTCTTGGTATTCCATATCGCAAAATGATGGCAAAGATTATTTTACCTCAGGCATTTAAAAATATTTTACCAGCACTTATGAATGAATTTATAACATTAACGAAAGAATCAGCAATGGTAACAGTAATTGGTGCATCCGATTTAATGCGAAGAGCTTATTTAGTTGGTGGAGAATCGTATTCTTACATGGAACCATTAATTTTCGTAGCAGGGGTATACTATGTTTTAATTATGCTATTAACACTCCTAGGTAAAGCAGTTGAAAGGAGATTACGTACAAATGATTAAAATTAATGATTTATATAAAAGCTTTGGAAATGTAAATGTATTAAAAGGTATTACCACTACAATCGAAGAGGGATCTGTTGTGGCTGTAATTGGACCATCGGGTTCAGGTAAATCTACATTTTTAAGATGTATGAATTTATTAGAATCACCTACATCTGGTCAAATCTGGATGGATAATATGGAAATTACAAATCCGAAAAGTAATATTATGAAAATTAGAGAAGATGTAGGAATGGTATTTCAACATTTTCACCTTTTCCCTCATATGACCGTTTTAGAAAATATTACGTATGCACCAATTAATGTTAAAGGAATTAGCAAAAGTAAGGCTGAGGAAATTGCAAAAGAATTACTTGTAAAAGTTGGTTTAATTGAAAAAGCAGGGGTATATCCACCGAAGTTATCAGGTGGACAAAAACAACGTGTAGCAATTGCTAGAGCACTTGCAATGGAACCAAAAGTCATGCTTTTTGATGAACCAACATCAGCATTAGACCCTGAAATGGTTAAAGAAGTTCTAGAAGTAATGAAATCATTAGCTCATACAGGTATGACAATGGTGATTGTTACACATGAGATGGGATTTGCCAAAGAAGTAGCAGACCGTATTCTTTTCTTAGATGAAGGAAAATTAGTTGAAGATGCTACACCAATTGAACTATTTACAAAACCAAAAACAGATCGGGCTAAGCTGTTTTTAGAAAAAATATTATAGTTTAAGAGAAACTTAAAAAACTTACGAAAAGGCAACTAATTAATTTATTAATTGGTTGCTTTTTTATTAATTTATTATTTATCAAATTAAAATAACTGTATAATAACATTTGGAATAATAGGCTTTTAATATAGATGCGAGTTACATAAGAATTTAATAATAACAAATGATTAAAAACGTAATAAAAGAAACAAATCTGAGTAAAAAAAGGAGTAAGTAGTATGTCTGAAAATGTTAAACAAAGAAGAATTATTTTAGATTTAGCAGTTACGTTAGATGGTTTTATTGAAGGGGAAAATGGTGAAGTTGATTGGTGCATAATGGACCCAGAAATGGGGTTCACTGATTTTTTGAATCAAATTGATACGATTTTATATGGTAGAAAAAGCTATGATTTATGGGGACAACATACATCCAAAACGATAGACTCTGATACTGAAAAAGAAATGTGGAAAGTGGTTCATTGTAAGGAAAAGTATGTGTTTTCTAGATCACCAAAAGAGGATCATCAAGCAATATATATTAACGAAAATATACTAGAAGAAATTAGTAAATTGAAAAGTAAACCTGGTAAAGACATTTGGCTATATGGTGGCGCAAGTCTCATTACTACTTTTATCAATTTAGGGCTAGTAGATGAATTTAGATTATCAGTTCATCCTGTCATTTTGGGAGAAGGAAAACCAATGTTTATTGATATAAATAATAGAGTGAATTTAAAAATGGTGAATACACGCACGTTCTCTTCGGGCGTTGTGCAGCTAAACTATCTTTTGGATGGGAATGAATAAATTAATCTATTTCAATGAAACTAATCAAAATACTACAAATAGAAATTGCTTCTGAAAGGGGAACAATGATAGGTTTTCCTTTTTTATTTTTGTATTCTTTT
>NZ_JBALMS010000022.1:0-19790 GCF_036962205.1 Bacillus sp. JJ664
AAGCAAATATATACTATAGTAAAACTCTTGTAAAAATCATTCTGTGGGACGTGATGAGATGAAAAAAGTTTGGTTAGTTCAAATGGTTCTGATTGTCTTACTATTTGGTTGTAAACCTCTTCAAAACGATTTGTTAGATACATCCCAATTAGAAAAAGTTGAACCAACAGGAAATCTTACAGAAGAACAATTAAAAACCATTCCAGTCACATATAATGCAACCTCTTTAGAAGAAGGGTTAGATGCGCTTCCGTTTAAGGTGAAAATTCCAAAGGATTTTCCATTCGATGCAGTTCCTCTTAAAATTTCGTCAATTGAGGATTTTCGTCAAGATCGTAAAAATGTAAGAGTTAGTTTTATGACGACAGCTAAAGATCGAACAGAAGAGATTATCTTGCTACTCGGTGTAGATAATTTCCAGGCGGAGCAAAGCGGAACGACTGAAGATGTTCATTTAGAAAAAGATGTTGTTGCTAAATTTACTGGAAATACACTTTTCTTTGAAAAAGACGGCATGAATTATACAGTTAGTTACATAAACAAGAATATATCGTCTGAACAGCATAAAAAAGACATTATCAAAATTGCTAATCAAATGTTATAAAATGGAAAAAGCACTGCGTATGCAGTGCTTTTTTATACATATACGACTGTTTTAAAAATCAAAATTATCTGGGTCTGGTCCTACACGCTTATTTGCGTTTAGTGATGCAATAGAATTCATATCATTTGTTGTTAGTTCAAAATTAAATACATCAAAGTTTTCTTGGATACGTGAAGGTGTAATTGATTTTGGTATCGCAATAACGTCACGTTGTAAATGCCAGCGAAGAACGACTTGAGCAGGTGTTTTACCGTACTTTTCAGCAAGCTCACTAATAACTGGATTCGTTAGTGCTTCGCCTCCTTGCATTAATGGACTCCAAGCTTCAATCGCAATCCCGCTATTTAAACAATAGTCACGTAGTTCATTTTGTTGTAGCATAGGGTGAAGTTCAACTTGGTCAACCATTGGTTTAATATTACGGTGTGCTGCTATATCTTCTAAATGATGAATATGGAAATTTGAAACACCAATCGCTGGTACTAATTTCTCATCATACAGTTTTTCAAGTGCTTTATACGTTTCTAAATATTTATCCTTAACCGGCCAATGAACTAAATATAAGTCTACATAGTCTAGCCCTAGCTTTTTTAGGCTATCTTCATATGCTTTTAATGTTGTATCAAAACCTTGATCGGCATTCCAAACTTTAGTTGTAATAAATAGTTCTTCTCTTGCAATACCTGATTGACGAATTGCTTCGCCTACTTGCTCTTCATTTTTGTAGACAGAAGCCGTATCGATATGTCGATAGCCAACTTCAATTGCTGTTCGAACTGCATCAACACCATCTTCAGGAGAAACTCTCCAAACACCAAAACCTAATTGAGGCATTTTTACGCCATTATGTAATGTGATAAATTGTGAAGTTTTCATTTATATTCCCTCCTAATTAAGACTAAATATAGTGTACATTATATGTTTAAAAATTCAAAAAATATAGTTTCAGATTAAAGAAAATTAATGTTTGAAAGGTTTAAATCTATAAATATTATTAGTATAATATGATAATACTATTGAAGCGAAGCGGATTAGTTGTATCTATTTCACTTTTCCTTCAAAATAGTAATATAAATAAATTCTCTTAAGTTAATTTGGAGGGAAACAAATGTTAAATAAAATACTAGAATTCAACAAAAGATTTGTAGAAAATAAGGAGTATGAACCATATTTATCAGGTAAGTTTCCAGATAAAGAAGTTGTTGTTGTCACTTGCATGGACACTCGCTTAGTTGAATTGTTACCAAAGGCTCTTGATCTACGAAATGGTGATGTAAAAATGATTAAGACGGCGGGCGCTGTAATTAGTCATCCATTTGGATCTGTTATGAGAAGTATTTTAGTATCAATTTATGAACTTGGTGCAAAAGAAGTATTGGTCATTGGTCATCACGAGTGTGGTATGGGTAATACGGATCCAGCGAGAATAAAGAAAAGAATGATTGAATCAGGTATAAAAGAGGAGAATTTAGATATTTTAAATTCATCTGGAATCGATTTAGATAAATGGTTATCTGGATTTACAGATGTATATGAGAGTGTAGGACATAGTGTTTCTATCATCAAAAACCATCCATTAATTCCAGAAAATATTGAAGTTCATGGTTTAGTTATTGATCCACATACTGGTAAATTAGAAGTCATTCATAGAGATGAAAAAACAGAATGGTAAAATGTAAAAAAGAGTTAACCTATATTGGTTAACTCTTTTTCATTTTACCATGATTCATACAAGATCCGATTATGTAATGGTTGGACGGGGCGATTGCTTGGGTAAAAATATTTTCGATAAACTCCAATTTGCTTGTTTGATAATTGAATTGGTTTTTCAAAGACAATCCATTTTAATCCTTCAGTACATGGCGGTGTTGTTAAAGAACCATTATACGTAATTTTTTTACTATTAATAGGAATGAGGGATTGAATATTTACCGATATTGATCTGTTTTCTTTTAAACTTTTGTCCTCTTTAAGAATGTTTACTATATTTTGAAACGCTTTATTGTGTGTACCTTTGTCTACAAAAATGCCAATTACTGCAATAGAATGATTACGATCTTCATGAACAAAATGAATTTCCATATCAGATTGATGTCCTTTTAGTAAATGTTCTGATGGTGTATGAAAATGAAGCTGCTTAAGTTCGTAATTTGTTCCATGTATATTGATCGTATTTGTATTACTTTCAGGGATTAATTTAATTGTCATATCTTTGATTTCTACTTTAAATTTTCCAGAATGATAGTTTATTCCTAATGGTAGTGATTTTTGAGTTGCTGATTCAAGATTAATCGGCGATTGCTCTTTGCCTTTTGAACACATGGCGTATCTTTCGTTCAGGCTTCCCCAATTATTAGGGCCAGTAGAACCTGTGTAAGACCAATCTTGACTATTTCCTGTTCCATTTTTCTTAGAGACAGTTTCCATAGAATCAAATTGACATGATGATAAAACAAACAGAAAAATAATCATAGTCATAGTAATATATTTCATTATGTACTTCCTTTCAAATAGATGTATGATACGATACATTTTAGACAACGATGATACGGGACAAACATATATTGAGTAAATAGCAAGGAGGGTACTGCATGAAATTAGATGAGATAATGAAGTCATTAAAAGAGCTGGGTACAGAGCAAACAAAAAATACGTTTATTAGGCATGGTGCAAGAGAACCATTTTATGGTGTGAAAATTGGTGATTTAAAAAAATTAGTAAAATATGTGAAAAAAGATCAAGAACTTGCACTAGCTCTATACGATACTGGTAACTCTGATGCAATGTATTTAGCGGGATTATCAATTAATCCAAAACTTATGACAAAAGAACAATTGGTAAAATGGGCAGAAGGTGCTTATTGGTTCATGATTGCTGAAAGTATAGTTGGGGCTGTGACTGCAGAAAGCTTGTATGCTTTAGAGCTTGCACGAGAATGGATGAAATCAGAAGAAGAATTAATTGAGGATTGTGGTTGGAGTACATATTCTCATTATGTATCAATCGAGCCTGATGAGAATATTGATAAAAATGAAGTTAGAGAACTATTAAAATATATTGAAAAAAATATACATAATTCGAAAAATCGAGTTCGATATACAATGAATGCCTTTGTCATAGCAGTAGGTAGCTTTATTCCCAGTTTAAATGTAGAAGCTATGTTAGTGGGAAGGAATATTGGGAAGGTTCAAGTCGATGTTGGTAATACTGCTTGTAAAGTACCAATTGCAACAGACTATATTGAAAAGGTTGAATTAAAGGGGAAATTGGGCGTTAAAAAGAAAACATGTATATGTTAAAAGTATATTGAATGATGGTTAGACAAATCGACGGGGGCGCTTTTAATGATTTTACAATCAGAACGACTAAGTATACGCAAGCTTAGGTTGGATGATTTAGAACAATTACATAAGCTACAATCAAATCCAAATGTAATGAAATATATAACAAATCGTCCGAAATCTTTAGAAGAAACTGAAAAAGAATTGAATAAAATAGTAACGTCTTATGATGAAAATCAAAGTGATTTCTTAGTATTAGCTGTTTGCCTTACTGAGAGGAATGAATTTATTGGTACATGTGCCGTGATCAAAAATGAAGAAAGAAAGAGTGAAGTTGGTTATAGATTACAAGAAGAACACTGGGGATCTGGTTATGGTTCGGAGTTAATAAGAAGACTATTAATTTACTGTTTTGAAGAAAGAAATATTGATATAGTCATCGCAAATGTAGAAACCAGAAATCACTTTTCAGTAAAAATATTAGAGAATAACGGATTTGAACTAATCAATGAAGAGTTTGATAAGGAAATTGGTGATTTCGTCAAAACATACCAGAAAGTTAAAAAGTAATCGAAAAACTTTGGTCAAATGAATAGGAGAAAACTATGAACGTACAATATCAATATGATTTTTTCCAACATGTTCCGTCCATCGTAGTCAGTCTATTAAACTATCTAGTATTTGGACTTATCATTTATTCGCTATATAAACGAAAAAAAGAAAAAACAACCCTATGGAAAGCGATAATAGTCGCTTTTATAGGTGGTATTCATTTTTCAATTAATTTAAATATCTTTTATTCATTTATTCAAATTCCAATCTTACCTATTGGTGTATGGTTATTAAAATTGGTTTGTAAAAATAGGTTTGGAAAGGTTGGATGGGGAAAGTACCGTAGTTTTGCATGGGCAGGTTTTTATATCAAATTTATTTTTATATTTACTAGCTTCTTGATTTATCCAATAGATCTTCTCCTTTATCCGAAAGACGAACTAAAAACTTTTATTACTGAAGTAGAACATCCAAGGATTATTCGTACAATTCCTAAAGTTAGTGAAGTGGAATTGGAAAACTCGAAATTAGTTCATTCAGTAGATACCTTTAAAATGAATGAATTATTCAAGGATGAAAAATGGTTTGCAGGAACGTTTCAATCAGAATCAAAAATGAAACCTATTGAAAGATTTCCATACATTTTACTTGGTACAAAACCAAAGTTCGGCAGTAATTTAAAAACCATTATTTATATTGAGAAGGATGGAAAAGGAATTTTCATTACAACGAAAAATAAACATTATTACTTTAGAAGTGATACAAACATTATTTCACCTGTTAAAGGAGGAAATAATCATGTTGAAAAATAAAAAAACAATTATTGGTTTATTAATTTTTGTCATTGCATTCATTGTTATTTATTGGTTTTATCTTTCGAAGCCAACTACATTTTATTCTGAAGCAAGGATTAAGAAAATCATAAGTCATACATATGAAGGTGAGTATGCTAAGGAAATTCAAGATATTATATTTATTGATCAAAAACATGTATTTGTGCCTTATATTTCAAAAGAAAATGGTTATGGGGTTAGTTTTTGGAAATGGCAACACCATAAATGGAAGATCGTTAATATCATTGATAAAGCTGGAACTCCACGTTTATGGAAAATAAAGCCTAACGATCCGTCTTCTTATGTCATGTTTTGGAATTATAATCCTGTTGATCGGGTGAATGAAATAAAGTTTCGTCTAGTTCGAGAAAGAAATTATATGATGTCTAATGAAAATGTATATTACGTACCCGAGATATTTTTAGAGCAGAGAGTCAGTATTCATAAAAAAACTTACGGATTTTTAACATATCCTAGTAATTGGAGTAAAATTCAAAAACTTGAGGCTGAAGCAGGAACGAGGCAAAATATATTCTTTTTACAAGAACAAGGTTATCCGTCAACCTTATCAATTTCAATGACAATATACGATAAGGACGGAAAAGAAGTATTTCCGGAAGAGTCACTAGATGGTAATGACTACTTAGTTGAGGATGAACTATTTGATTTTATTCTGTATTCGGACGATAAGGATTTCATTGATCGAGACCGTAATTACTAATTAGGTAATATTTGATTAAGCATTTGTCTTTCGTTCCAATAAACAATACAATCAACTTAGATAAATATTATTGGAGGAAAGAAATGAATCGAAAAGTAATTGTAAATGTTTTTTCAGCTTTATCTATCTCGCTTCTTTTGGCAGGTTGCAGTAGTCATAAAACAGAAGGTAATAATGATACAAGTCATAAAGGTCATGAGAATCATGAAGAGCACAGTCAAGTGAGTGATGTTCGTGAGCAAACGAAGAATAAGGAAACATTGCCTAATTTTTTAGCAGTTAAAGAGCAACAGATGCAACAAATCTATTTGCTTGCAGCACAAAACACTGATTTATTAAAAAATATTCCATGCTATTGTGGTTGTGGAGAAAGTGTTGGACATAAGAATAATTTAGATTGTTTTATTAATGAGGTAAAAGCCGATGGATCGGTTGTATGGGATAGTCATGCGACAACTTGTGTTAACTGTTTGGAAATCGCATTAGAATCAGCAACATTAAAACAAAAAGGTAAAACGAATTTAGAAATTCGAAAGTATATAGATGATAAATATAAAGACGGTTATGCGAAACCAACTGATACGCCGATGCCTTCTTAAAAAAAGAAACAGTGACTTTTATGTGAAAACATAAGGTCACTTTTTTGTTTTCTGGAAGAAAATTATTTTTTCTATAATTTTCTAAAAATTTTTTTGACATATATGAACAGTTGCTCATATAATAAATGTATAGAAAACATATGAATGATTGCTCATGTATATATAGGAGGAATAGAAATGATCGAGGAAAAGAAAAAGAAGGATGAAGTTTGTGATGAAAGTTGTACGCAAACTGTTATGCATGAGGATACGATACTGATTGTAAAAGAGAAGATGTTAAATATAGAAGTACTAACTGGAGTGGCTGACTTATTTAAAGTTTTAGGTGATAAAACTAGAACAAGAATTTTACATGCACTTAGTCAGTCTGAGATGTGTGTTTGTGATTTGGCTTATTTGCTAGACATGACGCAATCTTCTATCTCTCATCAATTGCGTGTATTAAAACAAGCGCATTTAGTAAAAAATCGTAAAGAAGGAAAAGTAGTTTATTATTCTTTAGCAGATAGCCATGTAACAGAGATTTTCAATCAAGCACTTGAACATATTTTAGAGGATTAAATAAAAGTGTTTGCTGTGGAGAGGGGTTGAAGGTAGTGAGTACGGGGCAAAAACAAATAAATAGTGAATTAAAATTAGAGGGTTTAGATTGTGCAAATTGTGCAATGAAAATAGAGAAAGGCGTTTCCACAATCAATGGTGTAGATGCCGTTTCAGTCAATTTTGCAACATTAACTATGACAATTACTTCAACAGTGGAGCAACAAGAAGCAGTTGTGAATGAAGCGAAAAATAAAATTCGAAATTTAGAACCGCATATTAATCCGTTAACAAAAGAAGAAGTTGAATCAAAAGATACGAAGAATGAAAAATCAACGATGAATCCAGAAACGAAAAAATTGATTATGAAGCTTTGTGTAGGTGGAGTGCTTCTACTTCTTGCACAAATACTAAACCTACCTGACTTATTCACGATATTACTTTTTGTATCTGCCTATTTAATTGCTGGTGTGGATGTTGTTTTAAAAGCCATCCGAAATATTTTTAAGGGGCAGGTTTTTGATGAGAATTTCTTAATGGGTGTTGCGACTATTGGGGCTTTTATTATTGGGGAATATCCAGAAGCAGTTGCCGTTATGTTGTTCTATCAATTAGGTGAGCTGTTCCAAAGTATAGCTGTTAATCGATCTCGTAAATCGATCTCAAAGTTAATGGATATTCGTCCAGATTACGCAAATGTAAAGGATGGTCACCACACTAGAAAAATATCTCCAGAAGACGTAAAAATAGGAGATACGATTGTCGTAAAACCAGGGGAAAGAATTCCATTAGATGGTCTTGTTCGTTTAGGTTCAACGAGTGTCGATACTTCGGCATTAACGGGTGAGTCATTACCAAGAGAAGTGGTTGAAGGTGATGAAGTATTAAGTGGATTTATTAATTTACAAGGTGTTTTAGAAATTGAGGTGACAAAAGAATTTAAGGAATCTACAGTTTCAAAAATTTTAGAGTTAGTTCAAAATGCTACATACAAAAAAGCACCAACTGAAAACTTTATCACAAAATTTGCAAAGGTTTATACGCCAATTGTCGTGATTACAGCTGCATTGATCGCAGTTATTCCACCATTCATCATTTCGGGTGAATCACTATATGATTGGGTATACAAAGCGTTAATCTTTCTAGTTATATCATGTCCATGTGCATTAGTTGTTTCAATACCGTTAGGCTTCTTCGGAGGAATTGGAGCAGCTTCAAAAGCAGGTGTATTAGTAAAGGGAAGTAACTATTTAGAGGCATTAAATGATGTGAAATATATTGTATTTGATAAAACAGGAACTTTAACAAAAGGGCAATTTAAAGTTAGTTCAATTTTACCTGCGAATGGAAAATCTAAGGATGGATTACTTGAAATAGCGGCCTATGCAGAGCACTTTTCAAATCATCCTATAGCCATATCTATTCGAAATGAATATGAAAAAGAAATTGAAGCTGAAAAACTATCAAATTATCAAGAAATAGCCGGCCATGGTATTTCCGTTTCTTATAATGGTGATGAAATACTTGCTGGAAATGTAAAGTTGATGGAACGTCATCATATTTTATATATCCCAAATAAAGAGGCAGGAACAACAATTTACCTTGCTAAAAACAATCAGTTTATCGGTTCAATCATTATTTCTGATCAACTGAAGGAAGATGCGAAGAAAGCAATATCAGGACTTAAACAAATCGGTGTTCAAAAAACGATTATGCTAACTGGAGATTCTAAGTCGGTTGCAAAAAAAATAGGTAATTTGGTTGGTATTGATGAAATGTATGCTGAATTACTTCCACATCAAAAAGTAGAACAACTAGAAAAGCTGGAAAGTAAGAAAGCAAAAAATGAAAAAATTGCATTTGTGGGTGATGGTATTAACGATGCACCAGTATTAGCTAGAGCTGATGTTGGTATTGCAATGGGGGGATTAGGCTCAGATGCAGCAATAGAGGCTGCAGATGTCGTATTGATGTCAGATGAACCATCTAAAATTGTGGACGCAATAAAAATTGCAAAGCGAACTAGAACTATCGTTTGGCAAAATATTATGTTTGCACTTACAGTAAAAGGCTTTTTCTTATTATTAGGTGTCATTGGAATCGCAACAATGTGGGAAGCTGTTATTTCTGATGTAGGTGTAACAGTATTAGCAGTATTAAATTCAATGAGAATATTAAGAATGAAATAAAAAAGAACAAATCTAACGTCTGTGGTTAGGTTTGTTCTTTTTTATTTGTTACGCAGAACGTCTTTTTTTCTTAATAAAGATAAATACCAATATACCCAATCCTACAGCTAAAATTGCATAGATGATATTTGAATATACATCCATATACGATACGATTTTTTCCCATGAAGAACCAACTGAAGCTCCTACAGTTACTAAAATTGTGTTCCATATTAGTGAACCAAGTGTAGTAAACAATAAAAAGATCCAAAAATTCATACGTGACATGCCCGCTGGAATTGAGATTAAACTACGAATGAGCGGAATCAGTCTACAGAAAAATACAGTCCATACGCCATATTTTGTAAACCATTCATTTGCTTTATGAACATCCTTCTTTGTTAAACGAAGAATATGTCCCGATTTATCTACAATTTTTTCGAGTTTTTGTACATTAAGTAATGTGCCAATTCCAAAAAGTAATATAGCACCAAATACAGAGCCTACTGTTGAAAAGAAAATAACCCCTGTTTTCGTTAAAGTTGAAGTTGTTGTCATAAAACCACCAAAGGTTAGAATGACCTCAGAAGGTATTGGAGGAAATAAATTTTCAAGTGCAATTAAAAGAAAAATCCCCAAATATCCAAAAGATTCCATTGTTTCAATTATCCAATTTTGCATCAAGTATACTCCTAGAATTAATTTTCATCGTTAAAGTAGAGCAAGTAAAAACATCATAACATTGTGCAAAATATACTATGTATTTAGTATCCTTTGCAAGTTTTTTGAGGTTATCTTTTGGTAAAATAGATTGTGAGAACAATATTGAAAGAATTGTAGAAGATAAAACGGTAAGAATGATGAAAAGAGAAATGAATATGATTCATTTAATTAACCTTTATCTTGCGTTGATTATTATTAAGTTTCATCAGCAAAAGTATCGACGCAAAATTTGTGTTTAAAACGCCAGAGGAATTATGCGTGGTAATCGAGAATTAGGTAAAATCAAATAAAGAATAGGTGATAAAGATGTCTGTTAATTATGAAGTAATGAATGAAGTTCCAAGTGCAAAGGAATATGTATCTTTGAGAGTATTAGCTGGATTGAGTCCAAAGGATTTAAAAGCTTCAGAGATTGGATTAAGAAATTCAATTTATGCTGTGACGATTAGAAATCAAACTACATTAATCGGCATGGGTAGAATCATTGGAGACGGCGGCTGTTTTTATCAAATCGTAGATATAGCTGTAGATCCTGTTTACCAAGGTCAAGGACTTGGTAAAAGAATCATGACTGAGCTAATTAATTTTCTAGAGACACAGGTCCCAAAAGGTGCTTATGTGAGCCTAATCGCTGATGTGCCAGCTGATAAATTATATGAGAAATTTGGATTCAATTATACTTCACCAAAATCAGTAGGAATGTATAGGGCTTTTTAAGTTATATTTGAAGGATCTTAGGGGGAACGAGAATGTTTAAAATTCAAATTGATGCAAATCTTTCTATTAATTTATTAACACCAAAATATGCAGAAACGCTTGTAGAGTCTCTTACAAAAAATCAATCGGCATTAAAAGAATGGTTGATATGGGCAGAAACAATCCCAACTATAGAAGAATATCAAAAAACAATTATACCAATGTGGTTGCAGAAGTTTGCTGACAATAATGGTTTTGAAACAGGTATCTTTTATCAAAACGAATTAATTGGAATGGTTGGATTACATTATATTGATCAAACAAATAAAGCAACAGAAATAGGGTATTGGTTAAGCAATACGATGCAAGGTAAGGGGTTTATGACCCGTGTTGTAGAGTATTTAGTTACATATTGCTTTAATGAGCTAAGTCTGAATCGAGTTGTCATTAGAGCGGCAGTTGAAAATCAAAAGAGTCGTGCAATCCCACTACGCCTAGGTTTTAAAGAGGAAGGAATACTTCGTGAGGCTCAACAAATAAGAGGTAGCTTTTATGATTTAGCAATATACAGTATGTTAAAAAATGAGTGGGAAACTAATAAATAAATGTCACACGTTAGCTCTAATTGCTAGCGTTTCTTTTTGGTCTTTTTAAGCTAAAGGAAGTGGAGAAGAATATGAAAAACTATGAAACTATACTATTTGATTTAGATGGAACGTTAACAGATCCAAAAGAAGGAATCATAAAATCAATCGAGTATGCTTTACGAAAAATGGGGCTGATTGAAATGGAAGAATCGGAGCTTTTACCATTTATAGGGCCACCAATTCAGCAGTCATTTTCAGAAGTATGCGGCATGAATAAAAATGAAGTAGCTAGAGCAGTGCATTTTTATCGCGAGTATTTTACTGAAAATGGTATGATTGAAAATAAAGTTTATAGTGGAATTCCTCAACTACTAAATGAATTAAAAGAAGCTGGAAAAAAGCTATTTGTAGCGACTTCAAAGCCAACTGTATTTGCGAAGGAAATTTTAAAGTTTTTTCAATTAGATCATTATTTTATTGAAATTGTTGGCAGCAATCTTGATGGCACTAGAATCAATAAAAAAGAAATTATTGAATGGATTTGTCAAAAGTATTTGCAATTTTCAGATGGGGAGGTTGTAATGGTTGGCGATCGTTCTCATGACATTATTGGAGCAAATTTGAACGGAATTGAATCGATCGGTGTGATGTATGGCTACGGAACAAAGGAAGAATTAGAACAAGTAAATGCTAGTTACGTTGTTGGTACTGTCGAAGAGTTAAGAACAATTTTACGAATTGAAAGTACGGTTAAGATTTTGTGAAAATAGGAGGAATGATTATGAATTCAAAAAAAGTGCATTACGCGTGGATCATTCTAATTGTAACTTTTTTATCCGTAATTGTGGCGGCAGTAACGAATACCATGTCAGGTGTGATGATGATCCCTTTCGAGGAAGAATTCGGTTGGAGTAGAGCGTCTATATCTGGCGCATTCGCTATCTGTATTACCCTTGTAGGTTTTTCAGGTCCATTTGTTGCAGGGCTTTTTCAAAAGTTTACTGTTCGAAAAGTATTGTTAATTGGAATGGGAACATTATTATTAGCTTTATTGTTAACTACTTTGATGACTCAAATTTGGCATTTATATATCATATGGGGCGTAATAATTGGCTTGAGTGCAGGTGCATTTTTAACAGTGCTTAATACATATGTTGCAACTACTTGGTTTGAAAAAAAACGAGGTTTAGCGTTAGGTCTTTTAACATCAAGTTCAGCAGCGGGGCAACTTGTTTTTTTACCATTGTTAGCATATGTAGTCGGAAACTTTTCATGGAGAAGTGCTATATTAACAATTTTTGGATTTGGTCTGATCATCTATTTATGTATTTGGATCTTTATGAAGAATGATCCTGCAGATGTAGGTGTATTACCGCTTGGTGCAAAAGAAAGTAATCCATTAAACAGCAATCGAGTTAATCCAATTAAAGCAGCATTTGATGGTTTAAAGCTAGGCATAAAATCTAAAGTATTTTGGTTACTAGCAGGTAGCTTTTTTATCTGTGGTTTTTCAACAAGTGGATTAATTGGAACGCATTTTATTTCACTTTGTATAGGCTATGGCTATAAAGAAGTTACGGCGGCAAGTTTACTAGCATTTATGGGGATTTTTAATATTATTGGTACAACACTTTCAGGTTACTTCTCAGATCGACTCGATAATCGATGGTTGCTATTTTGGTACTATGGTTTAAGAGGGTTGTCCCTACTTGTCTTACCGTTTGCTTTATCTACAAACTCAGTCTTCTTTTTAGCGGCCTTTGCAATATTTTATGGTCTTGACTGGATTGCAACTGTTCCGCCTACCATTAAATTAGCAACAGATCATTTTGGGAAGGATAAAGTAGGCGTTATCTATGGTTGGATTTATTCTGCACATCAATTAGGTGCTGGTGCAGCAGCGTATGGTGGTGGCCTTGTGTATTCATGGTTTAATGCATATCAATCAATCTTTTTTGCTGCGGGTATTTTCTGTATCTTTGCGACATTATTTGTTTTAAACATTAAAAGGAAGACTGTCATCGATCAAAATTTATCTGCTTAATGCTTTGTTTAAAGGGGAATCACATGACATATTTAAATAAAATTACAAAAGAGAAATATAGAGTAATGAAAGATAAGGATTGTTATTGGGAAGGAAAAATTAAAAAAATAGCAAGTAATGAAAATTTAGAATATAACAATCTAACGCGATTTACATATGGTGGAAATATTGTTTTTAGTATCGATGGAAAGCTCGTCATTAAGCTATTTCCGACGTATGTGAATGATGAATTTATAAAAGAAAAGGCAGTACTAGAACATTTAAATCAACAACAACTTTCTGTAGAAATTCCAAAAATACATTCAA
Organism: Bacillus sp. JJ664; assembly: GCF_036962205.1. Taxonomy (NCBI): domain Bacteria; kingdom Bacillati; phylum Bacillota; class Bacilli; order Caryophanales; family Bacillaceae; genus Bacillus; species Bacillus sp. JJ664. The sequence goes on from NZ_JBALMS010000022.1 coordinate 13,655, forward strand.
CCGGACAATTTGAAGGTTGGAATTACATCATCATGACTGAACTCAAGGGTACTTTATTAATTGATATATTTGATACCTTATCTATTGAGGAAAAAGCACAAATCGCTAAAGATTTAGGGGAATTGATTAAAGAGGTTCATTCCGCAACTATTACAAGTGATATAAATGAACAAACTGAATGGAATCATTTTGTAAATGCTCAGTTTGAAAAGTTAGCCGAACATCATAAACTGAATGAATTAGATGATCAATTTCAAAATCAACTGTCTGAGTATGCCAAATTAGAAACGCTAAAGAGCTCAAACCAGCTTGTCTTACTAACAGGTGAGTATACGCCGTTTAATTTAATCATGAATAAGGAAAATGGAATGTGGAAGTTTACTGGTTTAATTGATTTTGCTGATTGTTTTGTAGGTAATTCAACATATGATTTACTCGGTCCAATCGCATTTATGTTTTATCCAAACAAAGGGTTAAATCGAATGTTTTTGGAAAGCTATGGATATAAACATGAAGAGTTAAACGAGGGCTTCCAAAAGGAATTAATGACCTATTTATTACTTCATCGCTTTAGCAATATTCCCTACTATCAACAAAAATCGGAATCTGCAAAGAATGCACAAAGCATTGAAGAGCTTGAAAAGATTATCTTTAATTTTGAAGTTTAAAGGGAATAGTGTCTGTCGAACAATAAAATTAACGAGCATGAAAGAGCCATAAAAAGGATATCAGTTTGTAGATAAAATATAAAAACTAAGAGATTCAGACAAAGAGCCTTCGAATGAAGGCTCTTTTTTACTTTACGATAATGCAATCATAAATGGATATAATTCTGCTGTCATGACTTTCAGTTTAATAGCAGGGTCGTTATTCATGATTTCTTCTGCTTGTTGTCTGTTTTCAGTATGTAAAATGACAATGCCAAATTCAGCTTGTTCTGTTCTACCTGCTAAAAAAACTGTTTTTTCATTATTTAACTTTTGGAGATATAAAAAATGCTCTGAAACAATACCTCTTTCAGTTTCAGTCGAATCCTGTAAAAAGGTTGAACGGGTTGGCTTTAGAACATAAATATAGTTTTCCAAATGAACTCACATCCAATCGTGTTATATTACTAATAATATAGCATGTATTATTTGAGTTTTGTGAATATAAGGAGGAGTCTAGCTGATGAAGAAATTAATCTTAGAGAAACTGAAACAAATTGAAGTTGAACATAATGTGAAAGTTTTATTTGCTGTTGAATCAGGTAGTAGAGCATGGGGATTTCCTTCTAAAGATAGTGATTTTGATGTAAGGTTTGTATACGTTCATGAAGAGGATTGGTATATAAGCATTGACCAGAACCGTGATGTCATTGAGTATCCGATAAATGAGATGCTTGATATTAGTGGCTGGGACGTTCGGAAGGCATTACAATTATTTGCAAAATCAAATCCTGCATTACTAGAGTGGTTAAGATCTCCAATTGTTTATTATGATCAACTAACACTTTCAGAGGATCTACGGAGTATTGGAAATGAGATTCTTTCTAAGAAAGCATGTATTTACCATTATCTTCACATGGCACGAGGGAATTATCGAGATTATTTGCAGCATGAAGATGTAAAAATTAAGAAATACTTTTATGTATTACGCCCTTTACTAGCATGCATGTGGATTGAAAAATTTCAAGAAATTCCACCTATTTTATTTGATGATTTATTAAGAATCGATGGTTTAGATGAATTATTTTTAAAGGAAGTAATAGCATTATTAAAGCGTAAGAAACAAGGTGAAGAGCTAGATTTAGAACCTAGAAAAAAAGTATTAAATGATTTTATTGAAGACAAGCTTACATATTTTGAGGAGTATGTAAAGGGGATTACCGAATCAAATGCAATGGATATAGAACATTTAAACAAGCTATTTCGAAAAACACTTAACCAGTCTTGGGCCAAATAGGAATATTCTATTAGCATATTGGGAAAAATTTCTTTGTATTTTAATAAATATTTGAATATCAAAATGCATTGGAGTGTGAATGGATTGGCAAATTTAGAAGGACTATTAAATCAGCAACTTGCTAACTGGAATGTACTTTACGTGAAACTACATAATTATCATTGGTACGTTAAAGGCCCAAACTTTTTTACTTTACATGAAAAATTTGAATTGTATTATGACGAAGCAAAGGTCATGGTAGACGAATTGGGTGAACGAATATTAACGATTGGTGCAAAGCCAATTGCTACGCTTCGTGAATATTTAGAAACAGCAACTATTAAAGAAGGTAATCATACATTTTCAGCAGAAGAAATGGTTGCAGACTTAATTAAAGATTATGAAAAAATGGTACAAGAATCTAGAGATGTTATTTCTATAGCAGAAGAAAGCAATGATCAAGAAACAGCAGACTTATTTTTAGGTAAAATTGCAGAAATTGAAAAAATGCTATGGATGCTTAAGTCATTCTTGAATAAATGAATAAATATTAATTTAGGTGGATTGGGACACAAAAAAGTGTATACCAATCCATCTTTTTTTATTTGTAAAATATGCTAGTTGATTCGCAGTTAGATACTGTGAAATCTCTGGTTTTAAGGTTTTTTTATTTTGTTTGATATAATTCTTTTTAAAAAAATGGGAAAATAGGCAAAAAATAAATTGTATAATTATTTATAGTTAGGTATAATTATACATTATATAAGTCAGGTGAGATTCCAAAAGGGAGATGGTTAAATGAATAAGGCTTTAGCAAAAACACATGTTAAACAAAATAGCTTTAAACAGAAATCCTCGTGGAGTATAACAAAAAATAATGATAGTCCAGTAGATTGGTCTAATTTTAAGGATAAAGATTTTCTTACGATCAGTCAGTTTTCATCTAGTGAATTATTATTCTTGATAGAGAAAGCATTAGAATTTAAAAACATGCAAAAGGCTGGAAAATTAATGCCTTATTTAAAAAATAAAGTGTTAGGGATGATTTTTGAAAAAAGTTCGACTAGAACACGATTGTCATTTGAAATTGCAATGAAGCAATTAGGCGGAGATGCAATATTTATGAGCAGTAAAGATTTACAGATTGGTAGAGGCGAAAGTGTGCATGATACAGCGAAAGTTATGTCGCGCTATGTTGATGGTGTAATGATCAGAGCATATTCTCATGAGATGGTCGCTGAATTTGCTGAACATGCTTCTATACCGGTAATCAATGGGTTAACAGATATACATCATCCGGCACAAATTATGGCTGATTTATTAACTATTTTAGAACAAAAAGGTAGATTAAAAGGCTTGAAGATTAGTTATATCGGAGATGGCAATAACAATGTATGTCATTCATTAATTGAAGGCTCAGCTAAATTAGGAATTCATTTGACGATTTCATGTCCATCAGGATATGAGCCGAATAAAGTGGTTTTGCAGTCTATGAAGCATGTGGCAAAAACAACTGGAAGTTTAATAGATGTAGTGAATAATCCAGTGGATGGCGTAAAAGATGCAGATGTTGTTGTCACAGATGTTTGGACCAGTATGGGGCAAGAAGAAGAAACTGAAAAGCGACTGAAAATTTTTAGTTCATATCAAGTTAATGATCAACTTCTGGAGAATGCAAAAAATGATTATTTATTTATGCATTGCCTTCCAGCCCATAGAGGTGAAGAAGTAACTGCTTCAGTTATTGATGGAAAGCATTCTGTCGTATTTGATGAAGCTGAAAATCGTTTGCATGCTCAAAAGGCAATATTGGTTGCTTTAATGGGTACAGACTTGTAATTACATTTTGAGGGGGAAAATAGAAATGGGAAAAGAAAAAATAGTTTTAGCATATTCAGGTGGATTAGATACTTCAGTATGTATTAAATGGTTACAGGATAAATATGAGTACGATGTAATTGCTCTATGTTTAGATTTAGGAGAAGGAAAAGATGTGGAATTCGTACGACAAAAAGCATTAGATTTAGGTGCTATTAAATCCTATATGATTGATGCAAAAGAGCTGTTTGCGTCAGAATATCTTTTACCAGCATTAAAAGCGAATGCATTATATGAAGGGAAGTATCCGTTATCGTCTGCGTTATCTAGACCATTAATCGCCAAGTTATTAGTTGATGTTGCAAAACAAGAAGGGGCGGTAGCAGTAGCACATGGTTGCACTGGGAAAGGAAATGATCAAGTGCGATTTGAAGTTTCTGTCATGGCTTTAGACCCAACACTAAAGGTGGTTGCACCGGTAAGAGAATGGGGAATGACTCGAGACGAAGAAATTGAATATGCGAATGAAAATGGCGTACCTATTCCAGTAGATTTAGACAATCCTTTTTCAATTGATGCGAATATTTGGGGAAGAGCATGTGAAGCAGGGGTACTTGAAAATCCATGGAATGAAGCACCAGAGGAAGCTTTTGCATGGACGAATAGTATAGAACAATCACCAGATTCACCCGAATATGTGGAGATTGAATTTATAAAAGGAAAGCCAGTTGCGTTAAATGGTCATTCATTGGGCTTAGTGAGTTTAATTGAAGAATTAAATCATATAGGTGGAAAGCATGGGGTTGGAAGAATCGATCATATCGAAAATAGATTAGTAGGAATTAAATCTCGTGAAGTATATGAAAACCCAGCTGCTCTTATTTTAATTAATGCCCATAAAGAGTTAGAGTTTCTTACACTACCTCGTGAAGTAACAAATTTTAAAATCAATATTGAACAACAGTTTTCAAAATCACTTTACGATGGTTTATGGTATTCACCTTTAATGCAAGCATTAGATGCATTTATTCAAACGACTCAGGAAACTGTTACTGGTACAGTACGCGTTAAATTATATAAAGGAAATCATAATGTTGTTGGTAGAAAATCAGATTACAGTTTATATAATGAAGAACTTGCAACTTATTCAAAAGGAGATCTTTTTGATCATCAAGCAGCAATCGGATTTATTAAGCTTTGGGGCTTACCGACAAAAGTATTTAGCGAAGTAACAACTCAAAAAACAGTATTCGTAAAATAATCATATAATGGAGGCTATCATGTCAAAGCTTTGGGGTGGACGTTTTACAAAGGATACAAATAAATTAGTAGAAGAATTTACAGCTTCAATTCAATTTGATCAAATCATGGCTAATGAAGATATCGCGGGAAGTATTGCACATGCTACGATGCTTGGTGAATGTGGAATTATTGATCAAAGCGATGCTGCGTTAATCATAACAGGTTTAAATAAAATTTTAATTAAAATTAAGAACAACGAAGTTCAATTTAGTGTTGAGAATGAAGACATACACATGAATATCGAAAGTATGTTAATAGAAGAAATTGGACCTGTTGGGGGTAAATTGCATACAGGTCGAAGTCGAAATGATCAAGTTGCGACAGATATGCACTTATACTTACGAAATAAAACTGAGTCAATTATCGGATTAATAGAAAACGTACAATCAATAATTGTGAAAAAGGCAAAACAGCATGTGCATACAATAATGCCTGGATATACTCATCTTCAACGTGCTCAACCAGTATCATTTGCACATCATCTTCTAGCATATTTTTGGATGCTTGAACGAGATAAGGGGCGTTATAAAGATAGTTTAAAACGAATCAATATATCACCTTTAGGAGCGGGAGCATTAGCGGGTACAACATTTCCAATTAATCGTAAGCGAACTGCTGATTTGCTAGGATTCTCCGATATTTATTTAAACAGTTTAGATGCTGTTAGTGATCGTGATTTCATAGTAGAGTTCCTTTCACATTCAGCTCTATTAATGTCACATATTTCTAGGTTATCTGAGGAACTTGTTATTTGGTCTAGTCAAGAATTCCAATTCGTGGAGCTTGATGATGCGTTTTGTACTGGTTCGAGTATCATGCCTCAAAAGAAAAATCCTGATGTTCCTGAATTATTGCGTGGGAAGACAGGGCGAGTATATGGAAGCTTGATGGGCTTATTAACGGTCTTAAAAGCGTTACCTTTAGCATATAACAAAGATATGCAGGAAGATAAAGAAGGTATGTTTGATACAGTTTATACAGTTGAAGGATCTTTACAACTTCTTTCAGGTATTATTGAATCAATGAAAGTAAATGAAAGCAAGATGTATGAAGCTGTACAAAAGGATTACTCAAATGCAACTGATCTTGCAGA
>NZ_JBALMS010000022.1:19829-51599 GCF_036962205.1 Bacillus sp. JJ664
TAGAAGAACAGAAATTTCTTGGGGAATTAACAATTCAAGAATACAAACAAATTAACAATGTATTTGAGTCAGATATTTATGATGCTTTGAATCCAAAAACAGTTATGGAAGCAAGAATTAGCGAAGGTGGTACTTCTTCTAAAGAGGTATTGAATCAACTATTTATAGCGGAAGAAAGTTTAAAAAGTTCTTAATGTTTGTTATAATAAAAAGCTCTTAGTTTTTATATATTGTCTAAAAACTGGAACGTCCAATATAAATTGGGCGTTTTTTGTGTGGAATCATCGTAAATTATGATTTCTTCTAAATTCATTCATAATTTTCGTTAAAATATGCAAATACTATAAACAGTTTCTAATAAAAGGTAGGTATATTATGAGTGGACAAATGAGAAATAGCGTTTTTAAGGCGTCCGAAGGTATTGCCCATGCAGTCTTTGTAATGATTGGAATCGGAGCTTTAATTGAAAGTATTGGTAAGATTTTTCATATTGAATCGTTTGCCATCATCGGTTTATCAACAAAGCTTTTAATGGCTCCAGCAATAGGAGCAGGTATTGCAGTTCTGCTAGGGGCAAATACATTAATCATCTTTTCTGCAATGGCTGCCGCTTTAATAGGATCAGGCGCATTATCTATGGTTAATACAGCAATGACCATCAAAATGGGTGAACCAATAGGTGCTTTACTCGCTGCATTAGTTGCAATTTATATTGGGAAGTTAGTACAAGGAAGAACGAAATTAGATTTAATGATTGTTCCATTATTTTCAATTCTTATAGCAGGTTTAGTTGGTTTATCATTATCAAAATGGATATCTCCCATATTGGTCACTGCAGGGAATTTTATAAAGGAATCAACTGAGGGATCACCAATTGTTTCATCAATTGTACTAGCAGTTGTTTGGGGGATTTTAATCGTTTCGCCAGCTTCTTCAGCTGCATTAGCCATTGCATTAAATTTAGACGGCCTTGCAGGAGGTGCAGCATTAGCAGGAACAGCGGCACAGTTTGTTGGGTTAGCTGTTATCTCAGCAAGGGAAAATGAACCTGGTAGTATTCTTGGTTTATTGATCATAACACCCAAACTACAATTACCGAATGTAACACGAAATCTAAAAATACTCATACCTACAACAGTAGCAAGTGCTGTTGCAGGTCCAGTATCTGCATTTCTATTTCATATTGAAGCGCCAAAAGAAATTGCAGGTCTTGGCTTATGCGCATTGGTAGCACCGATGAATTTACTATCAACCCATGGGACAGCAAGTATCATTCCAATGATTGTTACATATATTTTAGTTCCAGGTATAGTATCTTATATCGTCTATATCCTGTTAAAACAAATGAATATGATAAAAGATGGAGAATTGAAAATAAATTAACAAAAAAAGAGTATCTGATGATACTCTTTTTTTCATATTGTCGGAGCTGATCGAACGCCTTCCACTTTTCTATTTGTCTAGTTCCGGCTCCTAGCTCCTCGAGGTCATAAGCCAAAGCCCGATAAAGGTTAAAGAGCAACCTTCATCGTTCTTCGTCTTATGCTTGTCGGAGCTAACCAGTCGCCTCCACTTTTCAGTATGTCTAGTTCCAGGCGTTAGCCCCTCGAGGTCATAAGCCAAAGCCCAATAAAGGTTAAAGAGCAACCTTTATTGGTCCTTGTCTTATGCTTTTCGGGGCTGAGCGAACGCCTTCCACTTTTCTATTTATCCATAAAAAATAGTTTTAGTCCTATTCCTGTGAAGATGGCTCCTTGGGATAGGTTGATGATGCGGGATGATTTTTCGTTTTGTAGTAGTTTTTCTCCTAAGCTTCCTGCGAATATGGCAACAATTGAGAAGACGATTAGTGTAAGGATCATAAATGTTAATCCTAGGATGATCATTTGTAGTGGGACTGATATCCCATTCTTTTCTATGAATTGTGGTAAGAATGCTAGGAAAAATAATGAAACTTTTGGGTTTAGTACATTCATTAAGAATCCACGACGGTAAAGTGCTGGTAAAGTTTGTTTTTTAGGTTTTGCGAATTCACCAACTTCATTACTTGATCGAAATGCTTGGAATGCTAGGTAAAGTAAATAAAATGCACCTAAGTATTTTAAGATGGAAAAGGCAATATTGGATTGATATAAAATAGCAGAAAGTCCAATTGAAGCGGCTAATGTATGAATTGTAACGCCAGAACAAAGCCCAAATGCTGTGGCTATGCCTTCTTTTTTTCCATATGAAATACTTTGTGCCATAACGAATATGTTGTCAGGTCCTGGTGCGATGATAAGTAGTAAAGATACGCCAATAAAAGATAGATAAATAGTTAAATCCAATATGAAACCTCCTTAAGAAATAGATTGATAGATTTTTTTATTCTACTTCATTCTTTAACTTCCTTCAATGATCATAATGATACAAGCAATCTACTTGATTAAATAAATATAGGAATCTTTTTATCATCTTATGTTATCAGTTGTTAATTAGAAATAATAAGTAGTAAACTTTGGTAGAAGAGAGTGTACATATTATTTAATGAAGGGAGATACTGTAATGACTGAAAAAGAAAAAATGATAAATGGTGAATTGTATCTTGCCGGAGATGCAGAGCTAGTAAAAGAGCGTGAAAATGCAAGGCGTTTAACACGAGAGTTTAATACGACTACAGAGACTGAAAGCAGTAAGAGGGAGTCAATCTTAAAACAATTATTCGGATCAACAGGTGAAAGCTTGTATATTGAACCTACTTTACGTTGTGATTATGGATACAATATTCATGTTGGGCAAAATTTTTATGCTAACTTTGATTGCGTTATTTTAGATGTTTGTCCAGTCAATATAGGTGAGAATTGTTTTATGGCGCCTGGTGTACATATTTATACTGCGACTCATCCTCTAGATCCAATTGAACGTGCAAGTGGAGTAGAGTTTGGTAAACCTGTAACAATTGGAGATAATGTTTGGTTAGGTGGTCGAGCAATTGTTAATCCAGGTGTTACGATTGGAGACAATGTTGTAGTTGCTTCAGGAGCAGTAGTAACGAAAGATGTGCCTAACAATGTTGTAGTAGGTGGCAATCCTGCTAGAGTACTAAAAGAGATAAAATAAAAAAGAAGAGTATTATTCTCTTTTTTTTTATATACTCACTTGTTTAAATCATTTTATGAAAGATGAAAAAAGGTATTTTGTAGTTTTATGGAGAAATATAATACGTGTCATTTTCTTTTTATAGAAGAAATTAGAAATTACCTATTTGATTCAAACTTTCGAATAGGGTATTTTTCCTGAATACTTAATTCAAATTTCACAAAATGTTCAAAAATAAAGGTTGAACACTATTCCGAAGTCCTGGAATTTCCGAGTATTCGGAACGTAATCAATGAAATTTTCCAGTTTTTCGGAAATTCTTTTCATTTAAAATGTTTGAATATTGTAAATTCAATTGAAATTGCTAGTATTATAGATTTCTATCATTCCAAATATAACTTGGCACACTACTTGCTAATATGATGTTAGATAGTATTTTTCAAGGAAAGGAGAAATAGATCTAACAAAACCTACATATCAGGTTAATTATTAGTAAATGTAAGCGTTAACAAAGGTGCCAATATGTTTGTATTAAAGGGAGGGTATTATGGAAATTTTAATTATTTTATTATCTTTAGGACTTTTAATGTTTGTGGCGTATCGTGGTTTTTCTGTCATTTTATTCGCGCCAATTTGTGCCTTATTCGCTGTATTATTAACAGAGCCGAGTTATGTTCTTCCATTCTTTAGTAATATCTTTATGGAAAAAATGGTTGGCTTTATTAAACTGTATTTCCCTGTATTCTTACTTGGAGCTATTTTCGGTAAGATTGTTGAAATGTCTGGGATTGCAGAATCTATTGCGAAAACAATTATCAATGTAGTTGGTGCAAAGAGAGCGATTTTAGCAATCGTATTAATGGGTGCAATTTTAACATATAGTGGTGTTAGTTTATTCGTAGCAGTGTTTGCAATTTATCCTTTCGCTGCTAATTTATTCCGTGAAGCAAATATTCCTAAACGTTTAATTCCTGGAACAATTGCACTTGGTGCATTTACTTTTACAATGGACGCATTACCTGGAACACCTCAAATTCAAAATGTTATACCTACTACATTTTTTAAAACAGATATTTATGCAGCTCCAATTTTAGGGATTCTTGGAGGGATTTTTGTAATCGCAACAGGTATGTGGTATTTAGAATCTCGACGTAAAAAAGCTGAAAAAGCTGGTGAAGGTTACTTAGGTTTTAATGGGGAGCTTGCTGCAGCAAACGAACCACAGGTGAACAATGAAGAAGCGACATCTTTAACGACGAATACATCTACAGTATTAAGTCAAGTCTTAGCTTTTGTACCATTATTATTAGTTGGTATTTCAAATAAGTTTTTTGTTACGTCATTTCCGAAATGGTATCCAAATGGGTTTGATTTCAAATCAATCGGATTAGAAGCATTTGGGGTAGTTCAAATTCCAGCAGTTGTTGGTATTTGGTCTGTTGAATGTGCATTAATTATCGGTATTTTTTCAGCTATGATTTATGGTTTCAAACGAATCCGTAAAAATCTACAAACAGGTATTAATGCAAGTATCGGTGGCGCATTATTAGCAGCAATGAACACTGGAGCGGAATATGGTTTTGGTGGAGTAATTGCAGCATTACCAGGTTTTGGTGTAGTTAGTAAAGGAATCTCAACAACATTTACTGATCCACTTGTAAATGGTGCTGTGACAACGACTACGCTAGCTGGTATTACAGGTTCAGCATCAGGAGGTATGGGAATTGCTTTAAGTGCAATGTCAGAAAAGTATGTTGAAGCAATTAATAAATTTAATATTCCACCTGAAGTAATGCATCGTGTTATTTCAATGTCATCTGGTGGTATGGATACATTACCTCATAATGGTGCTGTTATTACATTATTAGCTGTAACTGGATTAACTCATCGCCAGTCATATAAAGATATTTTTGCTATTACAATAATAAAAACAGTTGCAGTATTCTTTGTCATCGCAGTATTTAAACTAACAGGGCTTTATTAAAATCTATTCTATTAATCTTACTTTTGAAGGGAGCAGTATTATGAGCAAGAATAAGGTTATTACATCAATTGAAGAGGTAGCAGCAAATATTCAAGATGGAGCTACGATTATTGTTGGTGGTTTTGGGTTATGTGGTATTCCTGAGAAAATGATTTTAGCGTTAAGAGACAAGGGAACAAAAGACTTGACGATCGTTAGTAATAATTGTGGTGTAGATGATTGGGGTCTGGGACTTTTACTTGCGAATAAACAGATAAAAAAAATGATCTCTTCATATGTAGGTGAGAATAAAATTTTTGAAAAGCAGTTTTTAAGTGGAGAGCTTGAAGTTGAGCTTGTACCACAAGGAACGCTTGCAGAACGTATACGAGCAGGTGGAGCAGGGATTCCTGGCTTTTACACAGCCACAGGGGTAGGCACACCAATTGCTGAAGGAAAAGAACATAAAGTATTTAATGGAAAAACATATATTTTAGAAGAAGGTATTACAGGAGACTATGCATTTGTGAAAGCATGGAAAGGTGATCAACAAGGAAATCTAGTATTTAGAAAAACAGCACGTAATTTTAATCCGCTTGCAGCGATGGCTGGAAAAGTAACAATTGCTGAAGTTGAAGAATTAGTTGAAACAGGCGATCTAAATCCTGATGAAATTCATACACCTAGCATTTATGTACAACATGTGTTCCATGGTCAGACATATGAAAAAAGAATTGAACGCAGAATGACAACTGGAGTATAGGAGGGGCTAAACATGAAAGATATTCGTCAATTAATCATTCAAACTGCTGTAAAAGAAATTCAAGATGGCATGTACGTTAATCTAGGAATTGGTCTACCAACATTATTAGCTAACTATCTTCCAGAGGGCATTGATGTAATGCTTCAATCTGAAAACGGATTATTAGGTATTGGACCTTATCCAACTGAAACTGAAATTGATGCTGATTTAATTAATGCAGGAAAAGAAACAGTTACTGCTACTAAGGGTGCATCATATTTTGATAGTGCTGAATCATTTGCAATGATCAGAGGTGGTCATATTGACTTGGCAATTTTAGGAGGCATGGAAGTCTCTGAAACTGGTGATCTAGCAAACTGGATGATTCCTGGGAAAATGGTAAAAGGTATGGGTGGTGCCATGGACTTAGTAAATGGTGCAAAGAAAATTGTTGTAGTCATGGAGCATGTAAATAAGTACGGTGAGAGCAAAGTGAAAAAAGCCTGTACTTTACCTTTAACAGGTAAGGGTGTTGTTCATAGATTAATTACTGAATTAGCAGTATTCGATTTTACTGACAAAGGTATGGTTTTAGTAGAGTGTGTTGGTGAAGCAACAATCCAGGAAATCCGTGAAAAAACTGAAGCAGCATTTATCGTTAGCCCTCAGTTGTTAAACAATGTGAACTAAGGGTGAAAGGAGAATGAAAAATGCAACAAATGCTTTCACAAAAGGTCGCATTAATTACTGGAGCCGGTAGTGGAATTGGTTTTGAAATTGCCAAAACATTTGCCGAGCAAGGTGCAACAGTCGTATTAACAGATTTGAATGAAAAGAATGTTCAAAATGCATCAAACGAATTAAAGGAATTAGGTTTTGATGCTACTGCCTACGGATGCGATGTGACGAATGAAGAGCAAGTAAAAGAGGTATTCGACAAAGTAGTAGAGCAATATGGAGAACTTCATATTTTAATTAATAATGCTGGATTACAATACGTTTCATCGATTGAGGAATTTCCAACTGAGAAATTTGAATTACTATTAAAAGTCATGTTAACAGCGCCTTTTATTGGCATTAAGCATGTTTTTCCAGTTATGAAAAAACAAAATTATGGCCGAATTATTAATATGTCATCGATTAATGGACTGATTGGCTTTGCAGGGAAAGCAGCATATAACTCTGCGAAGCATGGTGTGATTGGATTAACGAAGGTAGCAGCTTTAGAAGGAGCAGAGCATGGAATTACAGTGAATGCAATCTGCCCGGGATATGTTGATACGCCATTAGTTCAAAATCAATTGGCTGATTTAGCAAAAACAAGAAATGTTCCATTAGAAAGTGTCATTGAAGAAGTCATTTACCCATTAGTTCCACAAAAGCGTTTATTGACGGTACAAGAAATTGCAAATTATACAGTATTTCTTGCTAGTCAATATACAAGTGGTATAACGGGTCAAGCGAATGTAATCGATGCAGGTTATACAGTACAGTAAGGTTTAAAAAGTAGGGAAATAAGGAAAAGAGTAAGGAAAAAATGTAAAGTTAGGAGAAATAGTTGTATCAGTCCAAGGCTATTATTTCCTTTCCTTTTCTTTATCCCGCTTTTCCTTATTTATTTTTTTCTGATTATTTTTAATATTTAAGTTATAATAGAGGTAGCATAAAATTTTACTTGATTTAAAAAGTGGGGGAAACACGAATGAATAAAATGCTTCAATGCCTACCATTTAATTGGATTCAAGAAATAGTTAATTTAGCTGCCGAATGGATTGTAGTCGTTGATCGTGACGGAAAAGTACTCTATATGAACGAATCATATTGTAAATTTGTTGATAGAGATCCTGATGAAGTAATTGGTATGGATGTTCAAGATGTAATTGAGAATTCACGAATGCATTTTGTTGCGAAAACAGGGCAGGCTGAAGTAGCTGAAATTCATCCGATAAAAAATACAGAAATGGTAGCAAATCGATATCCATTATTTATAGATAATGAATTAGTCGGTGCCGTTGGAACTGTCATGTTTAGAAATGCACAAGATTGGTTGGAATATTCTAAAAAGGTAGAACCTCTTATCGAAGAATTAAATTATTATAAAAAAAGATTTGAAAAAGAATTAGTAAGTAAATATAGTTTTAGCCAATTAATAGGGTCTACACCATCTTTTCATGGGGCAAAACAATTAGCTGAGAAAGTTTCGGCGAGTTCATCTGCCATTCTATTATTTGGGGAATCAGGTACAGGAAAAGAATTATTTGCTCATGCAATTCACGATGCAAGTCCAAGAAGACTATTTCCTTTTGTTAGAGTTAATTGCGCTTCTATACCAGAACATTTACTAGAATCAGAGCTCTTTGGTTATGAAGAAGGTGCATTTACAGGTGCAAAACGTGGTGGGAAAAAAGGGAAATTTGAAATAGCAAATAGAGGGACAATTTTTCTTGATGAAATTGGAGATATGTCCTTACCAATGCAAAGTAAATTACTTCGAGTTCTTCAAGAAAAAGAAATTGAGCGTGTGGGTGGAAATTCACCGATTTCCATTGATGTTCGCGTCATTGCAGCTACTCATCGAAACCTAGAAGATATGGTTGTATTAAAGGAATTTCGCCAAGATTTATATTACAGATTAAATGTGATTAAAGTAGATATTCCACCATTACGTGATCGAATCCAAGATATTCCTTTAATTGCTAATGCCTTATTAAAAAAACTAGAAAGAAAATTTCATAGAAATGGAATACAAATTTCAAATGAAGTTCTTCAAATTTTAAAGTCTCATCATTGGCCGGGAAATGTTAGAGAACTAGAAAATGTGATTGAAAGATGTGTAAATGTTTTAACGGGTAATGTCATTACACCTGAGCAATTACCTCTTTACTTATACGAAAATCCATCAAATAAAATCTTATTAAATCTTGATCCATCACACTACATAAAAAGTGAAATAAAATTAACAAAGTCATTAAAAGAATTAATTGAAGAAACAGAACGAAATGCAGTAATACAAGCATTAGTTGAAGCAAATGGTAATAAAATAGAGGCTGCTAAACTATTAGATATTAGTAAATCAACCTTTTATGAAAAAATTAAATACTATAACATTCATAGGAATGAAATTGATGAATTCATTAAAAATTAATGTAATTAGGGGGATTAAAAATGGGAGAAAAAGTTGTAATTGTAAGCGCTGTCAGAACTGCGATTGGAAATTTTAATGGGTCGTTAAAAGATATATCAGCTGTGGA
This sequence comes from Bacillus sp. JJ664, assembly GCF_036962205.1. Classification (NCBI taxonomy): domain Bacteria; kingdom Bacillati; phylum Bacillota; class Bacilli; order Caryophanales; family Bacillaceae; genus Bacillus; species Bacillus sp. JJ664. The sequence continues at coordinate 28,864 of NZ_JBALMS010000022.1, forward strand.
TTTAGGTGCAAAGGTAATTGCAGAGGCACTTAATCGAGCAGGTATTCAAGGAAACCAAGTTGACGAAGTCATTATGGGGAATGTATTACAATCTGGCTTAGGTCAAAATCCAGCAAGACAAGCAGCAATCAAAGCAGGATTACCTCAATCTGTCTCAGCTATGACAATTAATAAAGTATGTGGATCTGGATTAAAAACAGTACATTTAGCAACACAAGCAATCTTAGCTGGAGATGCTGATATTATCGTTGCTGGTGGAATGGAAAATATGAGTCAGGCACCTTACTTGCTTCAAGGAGCTAGAGAAGGTTATAAAATGGGACATCAAAAAGTAGTAGACAGTATGATTTCAGATGGGTTATGGTGTGCATTTAATGATTATCATATGGGAATTACTGCTGAAAATTTAGCGGAACAATATGAGATTTCTAGAGAATCGCAAGACCAATTCGCAATTCATAGCCAACAAAAAGCTGAGCAAGCAATTAAAAACGGTAACTTTATTGAAGAAATCGTTGCTGTTGAAATTCCACAAAGAAAGAAAGATCCTATTATCTTCAAAGAAGATGAGTACCCAAAATTTGGATCATCGTTTGAGAAATTATCTACATTAAGACCGGCATTTGATAAAAATGGTACAGTTACTGCAGCAAATGCTTCTGGTATAAATGACGGTGCGTCTGCAGTTGTCGTTATGAGTGAGAAAAAAGCAAAAGAGCTAGGAATCGTACCACTTGTAAAAATAAGTGCTAATAGTAGTGCGGGTGTAGATCCAAGCATTATGGGAATTGGTGCAGCATTTGCGGCTAAAAAAGTAATTGAGAAATCAAATATAGAATTAAGTGAAATTGGATTAATTGAAGCGAATGAAGCGTTTGCTTCTCAATCACTTTCAGTAATGAAAGAATGTGGCTTTGATGAGAATATTGTTAATGTAAATGGTGGTGCAATTGCATTAGGTCATCCGATCGGTGCAAGTGGAACAAGGATATTGGTTTCTTTAATACATGAAATGAAGAGAAGAGAAACTAGATATGGTCTCGCAACACTTTGTATTGGCGGTGGCCAAGGAGTAGCTACAATTATTGAAAATTGTTTTGAATAAAATTTGATTGTCTAATTAACCGTAAAGAGGCAATAGTTTTTCACCCAAATGATAAAAAAGATAAACAAAAATGGAACAATCTTAAGAAAAACTGTCAAATTTTGACAGTTTTTTTATTTTGTAGTGGTATGATGAAAATAGTAGTAACATCATGTTAGAGAGGGGAATATAAGATGAGACAAGCATTTAAATTTAGTTTGACTACTATTTGCAGTACGTTACTATTATCTTCTCTATTTATGACAGATATTGGTAGAGTAGGTTTTAAGATTGATAGAACGGCATATGCAGCTGGGACTATTACAACGAAAAAAGCTCAAAAACCGATTACAATCACTTTAGCAGGGGATATCATGTTTGAGGGGAAAATTGAATCACAGATCAATAAATATGGAGTTGACTATCCTTTCAAATATGTTAGTCCATATTTTAAACAGTCTGACCTTACATATGTAAACTTAGAAACGAGTATCTCAAAAAGAGGAAAAGCAGAAAATAAGCAATTTACATTTCGTGCAGACCCTTCAATTGTGAAAGGAATTAAGAATTCAGGGATTGATATTGTTTCACTAGCAAACAATCATTCTCTTGATTATGGAAAAACAGCTTTAATGGACACAATTGATAATGCTAAGAAAGCTAATATTGGTACAGTCGGTGCTGGTAAGAATACAAAGGAAGCTTTTTCTGCACAGTATCGAACAATTAATGGAAAGAAAGTTGCTATTTTAGGGTTTAGTAGAGTATTACCTGAAGCTTCTTGGTTTGCTTCTACGAATAAGGCAGGTATTGCTTCAGCCTATACAACAAATCCTATGATGCAATATGTAAAAACTGCCGTAAAATATTCAGATTATACAATCATTATGATTCACTGGAATAAGGAAAGAAAAGATTATCCAGAGGATTATGCTAGACAACTAGGTAAACAATTTATTGATGCCGGAGTAGATGCAGTTATTGGAGGTCATAGTCATACACTCATGGGAACAGAGATGTATAAAGGGGCACCTATTTATTACAGTCTAGGTAACTTTATATTTGATGGCGCAAATGACCAAAAAGGCCAAGAAAGTATGATCGTTAAACTGACGCTAGAAAATAATAAAGTAAAAAGTTCTATTATTCCTCTAAAAATTACGAATGGTATACCGCGTCCAGTTAACAATTCATATAATCAAACGATTATTAATAAATTAAATAAGATTTCCTATAATACGAAATTTACTTCGAATGGTACTTTGACAAGTAAGTAATCAGACAATTAGATTAAAATGTTAAAAAGGTAGCTCATTTAAAATGAGCTACCTTTTTCTATTTATCTATTAAATTTAAATGATTCTCACACTAATGACGCCTTCAATTTGCTTAATATAATTTTCAACTTGCTCGTTGATTATGTCATCAAGGTCAATCATTGTATAGGCATATGCACCTTTACTTCGGTTAAGCATATCCGCTATATTTACATGATATTTTGCTAGTAGTCCAGTAATTTGACCAACCATATTTGGAATGTTTTTATGAGAAATAGTAATTCGTTTCTTTCCTGTATATGGGAGTTCTACATTAGGAAAGTTGACCGAGTTTTTTATATTTCCTGTTTCTAAGTAATTCTTTAATTGTTTTGCAGCCATTCGAGCACAATTCTCTTCAGATTCTTTCGTAGAAGCACCTAGGTGAGGAATTGGGATCACATTTTGCATTCCAATGACCTTCTCATTTGGAAAATCAGTTACATACACACCAACAGTTCCATCATTTAATGCATTTTCAAGAGCAATATCATCAACTAATTCAGCACGAGAGAAATTTAATAGTCGACTTCCTTTTTTCATAAGTGATAATAATCTTTCATTCACAAATCGATTTGTTTCATTTGTTAGAGGTACGTGAATCGTAATATAATCGCAAGTTGAGAAAATTTCCTCAAGATTATCAATGCGTTGTACATTTCTTGATAATCGCCAAGCTGTATCAACGGAAATATAAGGATCATAACCATATACTTCCATATCTAGTGCTAGCGCATCGTTGGCAACGAGGGCTCCAATTGCTCCTAATCCGATAATACCTAATTTCTTTCCAGCAATTTCTACTCCTGCATATTCTTTTTTTCCAGCTTCAACTATTTTTGTAATCTTACTCTCACCAAATAAAGAACGGGTCCATTCAACACCTTCAAGAATACGTCGAGATGATAGTAGAAGACTAGTTAATACAAGCTCTTTCACTGCATTCGCATTGGCACCAGGGGTATTAAATACAACAATTCCTCGTGCTGTACAATCGTCGATCGGAATATTGTTTACACCAGCACCTGCTCTTGCAATTGCTTTTACACTTTCAGGAATATTCATTTCATGCATACTATAACTTCTTAATAGAATGCCATCGGGCTCATTCATATCGTTTTCAATTGTATAATTTTGTATTGGAAATTCATTTATCCCGTTTTTAGAAATATTATTCAAAGTTTGAATTTTAATCATGATTCAATCACCTCTACTATTTTCTTTTCAAATTGACTCATAAACTGAACTAACTTTTCAATTCCTTCAACTGGCATTGCATTGTAAATACTTGCTCTCATTCCACCAACAGAGCGATGACCTTCAAGATTCACAAATCCATTAGCTGAAGCTTCAACTAAAAATTGTTTGTTTATTTCTTCTGAAGATGTTGAAAATGGAATGTTCATTAATGATCTACTTTCGATTTCAACTGGTGAAGAAAACATAGGCGATTGATCGATAAAGTCATACAATAATTTTGCTTTTAATAGATTATTTTCATGAATTTGTTTAAGGCCACCTTGTTCCTTAATCCACTCTAATACGAGTTTAGAAACATAGATACTAAATGTAGGCGGTGTGTTATAAAGTGAGGATGCGCCAACGTGAGTTTTATAATCTAACATGGTTGGACAAAGATTGTTTGCATGGCCAATTAAATCATCACGAATAATGACAATCGTTAATCCAGCAGGACCAATATTTTTTTGAGCTCCGGCATAAATTAACCCAAATTTAGAAACATCAATTGGTTCAGAGAGAATATTTGATGAAAAGTCAGCAACTAAAGGTGCTTTTGAAGTTGGATAAGTTGAAAATTTTGTTCCTTCAATTGTATTGTTTGATGTGATATGTAAGTAATCAATAGAAGGATCAATATATAAATCTTCTAATTTAGGAATATAGGAATAATTTTTGTCTTCTGAGGATGCAATAATCTTAACTTCTCCATATTTTTTTGCTTCAGAAATAGCTTTTTTAGACCAAGAACCTGTATTAATAAATGCAGCAGTTTGGAAATTTTTTAATAAATTTAATGGTACCATTGAGAATTGAGTTGAAGCTCCACCTTGTAAAAATAATACTTTGTAGTTCGTTGGAATTTCTAAAATTTCCCTTAATAAAGCTTCACATTTCTGAATGATTTCCTCAAATTCTTTAGAACGATGACTCATTTCCATTACCGACATTCCTGCATTACCAAATGAAACTAGATCTTTCTGTACTTTTTCTAACACTGAAACTGGTAAGACAGAGGGCCCTGCAGAGAAGTTATAAACGCGCTCCATAATATCATCCTCACCTAATTTTTTATAATATTCTAACTTTAAACCAAGGCAAACTGAAGGTCAATAAAAGGTTTGTTTTTGTCAAAATAAATTCTATTTTTACGAAAATTTTTCAAAATAAAGCAGGAAACATTCGTGATATGGAGAAATATGCTTAAGTTAAGAACAAATAAATGTTTCTCAGGAGGAAAAATTGAAAAAGATTATTGGATTCGTACTTAGTTTTGCATTATTCTTTCATGTATTACCTACAGCTCAAGCTAGTGAGTTAGAGGATATAAATGGTCAATACAAAGAATTGTATGCATCAGATTTGTCATATGTAAACGGTGTATATAAGAGTGAAGGAAAAAAGGTAAAAGATATTGTAGGAGTTAGCTCAGAAATAAAAGATGCCCTAGGTGAATGGACGGTTGTTTCTGTTTCAAAAAACGGTGGATCAGTTAATGTAGGTTTTGAGGCGATCGTTTTACAGAATCCAGATAAAGCAAAGAATGAATATATTATCTCATACAAAGGTTCTGCTGGTTCTTTAACAGATAAAGATTGGAAGGATAACACTGAAGCAATTTCTAAAATTTCAACTGATTTAACACAAAAAACAGGTGTTGTCTATCATCCACAAGATGCTGATGCAGTATTATTTACACAATCAATTTTAAGTAAATATAAAGGAGCGACATTTACCTTAACAGGCCATTCATTAGGTGGTCATTTAGCGCAAAGATCCAAAATAGACTTAAAGCTTGAAGGAACAAAGGTAGTTACATTTAATTCATTGGGTGTTGTTACGGAAGCGAAATTATCTGATTATGCTAATTATTTACAAGGAAATAGGAACTTCATTATTGATGGAGAATTTGTTGATAAATACAATAAATTGTATTTAATAACAAGCGTAGGTAACAAATATACATTGTTATTACCGAATGTAAGTTCAGATCAAGAGAAACATAAATTAGTTAATTTTTACACATACACTAAAAAGACGTATGCAGTCTATCAAAATACTAAGCTCTTAAAATCATTTTATAATGTAAATAATGCAAAACAATTAGCAAGTATGAATTTAAAAACATCGATAAAAACTTTAGATGGTAAAGTAATATGGAAAAACGAAAATCGTTATGCAGTTTATTTACATGAAAAACTTTTATATACTTTTGCAGATCGAAAAACAGCTGACAAATTCGCAAATGTGCAGGCTGGAAGAAGGGTGTTAGATTTAAAGACAAATAAAAATGTATATTTTAAATCAAATGCTAATTTCAGATATAGTGTTTATTTAGGTAAAGATAAACTTGATATATTTACTTCAAGCAATGATGCGATAAAATTTGCAAAATTAAACAGTAAACGAATTGTCAAAGATGAAAAAACAAAAAAAATAATTTATCCAAATAAGAAGTAAAACGAAAGTAGCTTGTCTTATGACAAGCTACTTTTGCGTTTCGTTAAATTGTAAGGGCAATATGTAAAAAGAGTCTCCTTATAGATGATTACTCTTATTCAAATACCACGAAGGAATCATATTTTTAAAGTTTTCATGTTCCACTAAGATTCTGTATACTCGTTTCCACATTGTCTCAATTAAATGTGGTGTTGTTTTATAGCTCCAAATAATATCTGAAGGAATGATCATTGCAGCATAAAGTGTGTAATATTGCCAAAATTCATCCGGAATGTTGTCAGTGAAGTAACCGTCTATTTGCCCAATCGCAAAAGGTTTACTGATCTCACTTGTAAATAAGGCGACTTTGTGAAAATCATGATATGGATCACCCCATTCAAATCGATCAAAATCAATAACAGCTGCTAATTCACCATCGTTAAAAATGATATTTGATGGGTGGAAATCATCGTGAAGAAACCGAACTGGTCGATCTTTTAATAAATGAATGTGCTGATCAATAAAATGTAAAATATCGTTTATCTCAGGGAATATAATTGATGACTCACTTAGTAAATCTAAGTATCTATTGTGCTTAGTTAGTTTGTAATGTTCCCATGTCTGTAATGGTAAAGGATCTGAAAGTGAATGTAGTTTTTTTAATTCCTTGCCTGCTTGATAGCCTAGCTTATATTGCGTATCACTTGAATACTTATGTAAAGTTTCCTCACCATCAACTCCGTTTATACTTGATACAAATTGGATACAAATCGAATCCCCGGGTAGTTCAATAAATTGTATTGGCTTCGGCACGAGTGAGCCGATTTGATGAAAATATTCTAGATGCTCGTAAACTGATTTTGCTGTATCTAAACGCTCAAAATCATAAATCTTTAAAAATAGAATATCTCCGCTTTCTGATAGGACTTGCCACTTTTCCTCGTAAGAGAACCCTTTCGTAATTTGAGTGAACGATTTAGCTGAGCGTAACAATGGTACTTTTTGAATGATCTGATCTGTTAATCTCACATAATACACCTCCATTTCGGTTATATAGAAATCTACTAAATCATACTATAAATAATAAGTATAAAGGTTATCAGTTCTTGATTATTCTTAATACATTTACTAATAGTGCTATTATCTAACGTATATATATGATAAATGTCCATTTCCATTTTAAACTGGAACGTTTGACTGTATAGTTTCTAAACTATATAATAATATTAATCTATAATGAGGGGAGGTTTGTCAATTGGGATCGAGTATCGAATTGGTGAGTTAGCTGAAGTAGCGCAAGTTTCAAAAAGAACAATTGATTATTATACTAAACTGGGGTTATTGGAAGCAAAACGATCTGAATCAAATTATCGATATTATTCCAATGAGGCAATCGAAACCCTACGGTTTATTGAACATTGTAAACAAATGAGGATCTCTTTAGATGAGATAAAATCATTAATACAAAATAACTATAATCAAAAAAATTGTGTTTTTGAACAAATTCAATTGATTTCAAACCAAATTATTGAGTTGGAGTCTAAATTACAACAATTAGTACCTGTTATATCAGATATGGATGAAAGTGAAAAAAATGCTTTAGTTAGTACATTATCACATCATACATCTCCGCTATTACAAACACTAAAGTTTTTTGTAAAATAGAATCTTTTATCAATGATTGTTTAGTAAGGCCATGTGTCAGAGTTGAAACATGAATATTCTGACAGAATATGGTAATGTAATTAGTAGTTTCATAAATTAATAATAAAGATTGAAAATCTCAGGAGGTGAATACTCGAGTAAATTACTCGGGTTCGTCATTGGACATAGTTAACTTGTTTTTGATTGCAGTTTTAATCGCACTTACAGCATTTTTCGTTGCAGCGGAGTTTGCAATAGTAAAGGTTCGATCGAGTCGAATCGATCAACTGGTAGCTGAGAAAAAAAGGGGCGCATTAGCTGCGAAAAGGGTTACGGCGAGTTTAGATGAATATTTATCAGCTTGTCAATTAGGTATTACTGTTACGGCTTTAGGTTTAGGTTACTTAGGGGAACCAACATTTGAACATATCTTACATCCAGTTGTTCAATATCTTGGACTAAGTGGAGCAGTTGCACATTCAATTTCATTTATACTTGCATTTGCTTTAGTAACATTTGTTCACGTGGTTATTGGTGAGTTAGCTCCAAAAACTGTAGCAATCCAAAAAGCTGAAACAGTAACATTGCTTCTTTCTGCACCATTAATTCTTTTCTATAAAATAGCTTACCCATTTATTTGGGCTTTAAATGGTTCTGCAAGATTTTTTACAGGATTATTTGGAATTAAACCAGCATCTGAATCAGATGAAGTTCATACTGAGGAAGAATTGCGAATTATTTTATCTGAAAGCTTTGAAAGTGGAGAAATTAATCAAGCTGAATATAAATATTTAAATAATATTTTCGAGTTTGACAACCGACTTGCTAAAGAAATTATGGTCCCTCGTACTGAAATTATTGGATTATATGCAGAAGATCCAATTGAGGAACAAATTGAAACGATAAAGAAAGAAAAATATACGAGATATCCAGTTTTTGGTGAAGATAAAGATGAAATTATCGGTATGGTTAACGTAAAAGACTTTTTTATTCGTTATTTAGATGGAAAAGTTGATAGTTCTTACGAGTTAACAAATTATACTCGGCCTGTTATTCAAGTAATTGAAACTATCGCAATTCATGATTTATTACTTGAGATGCAAAAGAAACGTATCCCACTTGCGATTTTATATGATGAATATGGTGGAACAGCAGGTTTACTAACAATGGAAGATATACTTGAAGAAATTGTTGGTGAAATTAGAGATGAGTATGATGATGATGAAAAACCAGCAGTTCAACATATTACAGAGTCTCATAAAATTGTTGAAGGGAAAGTTTTAATATCTGAAATCAATGATCTATTTGGTCTTTATGTTGAAGAAGACGATGTAGATACAATTGGTGGATGGATTTTAACGCAAAACCATGATATTCAACAAGGTGAGTCAATCGTATTTGAAGATTATGAATTTAAAGTAGTTGAATTAGATTCAAATCAGATAAAATTAGTAGAGATAAAAAAAATAAATGAGTTTGTACAGTCAGTAAGCTCATAACAATTTCTGAAGGATTAAAGGCATCAGTCTTTAATCCTTTCTTTATTTGATTAGAATTGTAAAAATTTCTATAATGAGCTTCATAACATAACGATATTATTTTAAAGATAAAAGAAAACGATTAGTAACTAAATTAAAAATGAGGTACATATATGAAAAGAAAAGCGTTAGTCGTTGGTGCAACAGGTTTAATAGGTAAAAATGTAGTAAATCAATTGATTCAGAATGAGGCTTTTGAAAAAATTACAATTCTAGTTAGAAAAAGCAGTGGATTAAATCATGAAAATTTGGAAGAAATCATTGTAAACTTTGATCGACTAGAAGAATACGAGCAATACTTTCAAGTAAATGATGTATTTAGCTGTCTCGGTACAACGATTAAAATAGCGAAAACAAAAGAAAATTTTAGGAAAGTAGATTATGATTATTCCTTAAAAGTGGCCGAATTAGCTAGTAAGGCAAATGTGCAAAACTTGCTACTGATTAGTTCAATGGGAGCAAATAGTCATTCTAATATTTTCTATAGCAAAGTAAAAGGTGAAGTTGAAAGAGATGTAAGAGCATTTCACTTTTCAGGACTGTTTATATTTAGACCGTCCTTATTATTAGGTGAAAGAATAGAAATACGATTAGGCGAAAAAGTGGCCGAAAAAATTTCAACAATCATGCCATTTATATTTACTGGACCTTTAAAGAAATATAAACCAATTAAAGGAGAAACAGTTGCAAAAGCTATGATAAATTGTGCTTTAAGTGGCACAAAAGGTGAACTGATTATGGAATCAAATGGTATCGATAGCATTTCAAGAAAGTAATGAATTAAGAGTTATGTAAAAGAAATACATTGTGATATTATTCACAAAAAAGTAACATTTTCATTCTAAATAAACCTAATTTTTATTATAAAATAAAAACATAAGATTGATTGTTAGATCACTCCAGAATGAAATTGAAATGAATAATAATCAACTTATTATTAAATTGTTTCGTACTAAACCTCATTTTCTCCTCTTGCTGCTTTAAAGTAAGAGGAAATTTTTTGCATAATTTTTCCTCTCATGAATACATATTAATTAAATATTTGTAAAGGATTGTCGACATTTTTAAGTTTCAAAAATTCATATTAAGGGCGTGAAGTGTTTGGCAGATGCTCCCTCGGGAAAAGGAATACTGGGTTTTTTTCGCCTTTTTAAAAAGGAACATGAGAATGAAGTTGAAAGTAATATACTGGAAAATCGACAACAATCAATTCAGGAATATATCAGCCAAAAGAATGAGATAAATATGTATGAAGATGAATTATTATTAAGATCGATAACATTTAAGGAAAAAATAATTAATGACATACTCACACCCCGCACAAAAGTAGTTGCAATTGATGTGAATGAAACTGTCGACAAGGTCCGCGATATTTTTCTTAATGAGCGTTATTCAAGGATTCCAGTGTACGATCAGGATATCGATCATATTATTGGGATATTGTCAGAAAGAGAATTTTTAACGAGTTTACTTCAGGAACAAGAAGTTGAGATTAGAAAGTTAATCAGGATACCAATTTTTATTATGGAGACGATGAAAATTTCAACTGTTTTAACAATGCTTCAAAAGGAGAACGCCCATCTAGCGATTGTCGTTGATGAATTCGGGGGAACATCAGGAATTGTCACATTAGAGGATATTTTAGAGGAATTAGTTGGGGAAATTAGAGATGAGTTTGATGAGCTCGAAAATAATGAGTTTATTCAGGTTAACGAAAATGAATATCAATTCCAGGCTTCTATGTCTTTATCTAATTTTTTCCATATTTTAAAAATGAAAATGCCAAAGAGCCGGTATTTAACGCTTGGTGGCTGGATCTTTGAATGCTTTAAACATGTTCCAAGTATAGGGGAATCACTACAATATAAAAACTTAACTTTCATCATAAATGAAATTCAAAATAGAAGAATTCAGAGTGTAATTGTTAAAATTAGTAAGCAAAATTTACAAAGTAAACTCGGTTCTTAGGAGCCGAGTTTTTTTGTTTAAAAAAGATAGAATTAAAAAGCTGAAAATAAAAATAATAATTTTATAGTAGTTTTTTGTTGTAATTTATCAATACATGAAATATATTTAAAACAAATAATTCCGATAAGGTTAAGGGAGATTAGAGAATGAATATTAAGAAAATTGGTTTAGCATTAGGGTCATTAGTTTTAGCAGCAGGCTTTATGGCAGGTTGCAATGCAAATAAAGAAGGCGATTCGGCAAAAGGAAAAGATTTATTAACACAAGTTAAAGATAGTGGAGAATTAAAAATTGGAACTGAAGGTACATATGCACCTTTCACATTCCACGATAAAGATGGAAAATTAACTGGTTTTGATGTTGATATTGCAAATGAAGTTGCTAAACGTTTAGGCGTTAAAGCAAAATACTCAGAAACACAATGGGATGCAATGTTTGCAGGTTTAGATGCAAAACGTTTTGATATGATTGCTAATGAAGTGGGTATCAAACCAGAACGTGAGAAAGATTATTATTTCTCACAACCATATATTACTTCATCGGCAGCGTTAGTTGTAAAAAGTGATAGCAACATAAAAGCATTGGAAGAAATTCAAGGGAAAACTGCAGCACAATCATTAACAAGTAACTATGGTGATATCGCTAAAAATTATGGTGCTAAATTAATCGGAGTTGAAGGTTTCAGTCAAGCAATCCAATTAATTGAAACTGGCCGTGCTGATGTGACTGTTAACGATAAATTATCAATTCAAAATTACCTAAATGAAACTGGCGACACGAAAGTGAAAATCGCTGCATTAGAAGATGATGCGTCTGATAGTGGATTAATGTTCCGCAAAGATGACGATTCTTTAGTAAAAGCAGTTGATAAAGCGTTAGATGAAATGAAAGAAGACGGAACGTATGATGAGATCGTAACAAAATGGTTTGGTAAAGATGGTACTAAGTAGTATATTACAACAAGACTGGAGTAACTCAATAACCATTGTGAAGGAATCTTTCCTTCCAATGGTTAAAACTGCTTTAACAGGAACTATTCCATTAACGATTATTACTTTTATCGTTGGTTTAGTATTGGCCTTTATTACTGCGCTTTTCCGTCTATCGGGTAATAAATTCTTAAATGCTATTGCAAGAGTGTACGTTTCAATCATTAGAGGAACACCATTACTAGTTCAATTATTTATTATTTTTTATGGTCTGCCATCGATTGGATTAACAATATCACCATATATTTCAGCTATTATCGGTTTTTCATTAAGCGTTGGTGCGTATGCATCTGAAATTATACGTGGTTCGATTCAATCTATTGATAAAGGCCAATGGGAAGCTGCTTCTTCAATTGGTATGACATATAATCAAACATTAAAAAGAATTATCATTCCTCAAGCTGCTAGAGTGTCATTACCACCGTTATCAAATACTTTTATTAGTTTAGTGAAAGACACTTCATTAGCCTCATTAATTTTAGTTACTGAAATGTTTCGTACTGCCCAAGAAATTGCAGCAGTTAACTTTAAATTTTTATTAATATATACTGAAGCTGGATTTATATATTGGATTATTTGCTTCTTCCTATCAATCATCCAAGGACGATTAGAAGCACGTGTTGAACGATATGTTGCAAAATAGTGGGGGAAGAGAGATATGATTAAGTTAGAAAATATTCAAAAAAGTTTTGGTGAATTAGAAGTATTAAAAGATGTTAGTTTAAATGTTCAGAAAGGGACTGTAACCGCAATTATCGGTCCATCTGGTTCAGGAAAAACGACATTTTTAAGATGTATAAATGTACTAGAGCAACCGAATAACGGTAAAATCACAATAGATGATCAAACAATTGATTTTTCAAATAAAGTGTCTAAAAAAGAAATTATTTCATTAAGAAGTAAAACAGGAATGGTTTTTCAACAACATCATCTGTTCCCACATTTAACTGCACTTGAAAATGTGATGGAAGGTTTAGTTACAGTACAAAAAGTTAAAAAAGAAGTTGCGAAGAAAAAAGCAACTGACTTACTGATTAAAGTAGGACTAGAAGATAAAATCAACTTACTGCCTCATCAACTATCTGGCGGTCAGCAACAACGTGTAGGTATTGCAAGAGCATTAGCACTTGAACCGACTGTCATTTTATTTGATGAACCAACCTCTGCATTAGATCCAGAACTTGTACAGGAAGTTTTAAAGGTGATGAAGGAATTAGCAGAAGAAGGCATGACGATGATAGTAGTAACGCATGAAATGAGATTTGCTCGAGACGTTGCAGATGAAGTCATCTTTATGGATGGTGGCTATATTGTTGAACAAGGTCATCCAAGTGAAGTATTAGAAAAGCCAAAACAAGATCGTACAAAGCAATTTTTACGTTTAATACAATAATTTGAAAGTACTAGAGCAAGATCTAGTGCTTTTTTTTTGCTTATTTTCATTTACATTCATTTTCCAAAATTTACATTGTCTTTAAATACATATGAAATCGGTTTAGAGTCATACTATCATTACACTTACTTAAGGAGGTGAGATACAGATGGCTAACAACAACAGTAGCAACCAATTAGTAGTAGCTGGAGCTCAACAAGCTTTAGACTCAATGAAGTATGAAATCGCTTCTGAATTTGGTGTAAACTTAGGACCAGATGCAACAGCACGTGCTAACGGTTCTGTAGGTGGAGAGATCACTAAACGCTTAGTTCAAATGGCTGAACAAAGCTTAGGTGGATATTCAAAATAATAATTATGGATATAGGGATGGAGATTCTTCTCCATCCTTTCTTAATGAAAAGAGTTATACATAGTGGAGGTATGATGATGGAAGGTATATGCCCGCTTTGTAATGGTATTGAACATTTAAAAGTAATTTGTCCAATTTGCGAAAATCAGTGTGATGATAAGGGAAGAGCTATTGATTATGAAGATAAATACAGTCCATATATGGACTATGATATCTCAGCAAAATCTGATGGATTAACAACAGAAAATTCAAATCAATATTGTACTCATATGTTTAATTGTCCAGATTGTAATGAGGGCTTCTTAAAAATAATCAATAAAATAAAATGACGCAGTACCAATATAAATGGTACTGCGTTTATTTGTATTAACTAATTATTATCGAATACGTGATTCAGTTTCTTTATCGAAGAAATGTACTTTATTCATATCAATTGCTAACTTGATGATTTGACCATGTGTAAAGCTAGAACGAGCATCTAGTCTTGCTACTAATTGATGGCCTTCAAAGTTAGTGTAAAGCATTGATTCTGCACCTAAAAGCTCTGCAACTTCAATTTCTAAATCAAGAATTGTACCTTGAGAAGCTTCTAAGAAAACTGGTTCGTCATGTAAGTCCTCTGGACGAACACCAAGAATAAGTTCTTTTCCGATATAGCCATTATCTCTTAACGTTTTCATTTTACCTTCAGGAACAGCAATTCTCTTGCTACCTAAGTTAAAGTATCCATCTTCTAATTTTCCGTTTGCAAAGTTCATTGCAGGTGATCCAATGAATCCACCAACGAAAACATTTTCTGGCTTGTCATATACTTCTTTAGGCGTACCAACTTGTTGGATGATACCATCTTTCATAACAACTAGTCTTGTTGCCATTGTCATTGCTTCCGTTTGGTCATGTGTTACATAGATTGTTGTTGTTTGAAGACGGTGATGTAATTTAGAAATCTCAGAACGCATTGCTACACGTAGTTTTGCATCTAAGTTAGATAATGGCTCATCCATTAAGAATACTTTTGCATCACGTACAATTGCACGTCCTAAAGCAACACGCTGACGTTGTCCACCAGATAAAGCTTTCGGTTTTCGATCTAAGTATTGTTCTAGACCTAAAATACGAGCTGCATCTTTCACGCGGCGGTCGATTTCAGCTTTATCAAATTTACGTAATTTTAAACCAAATGCCATATTATCATATACAGTCATATGTGGGTAAAGTGCATAGTTTTGGAATACCATCGCGATGTCACGATCTTTTGGTTGAACATCGTTTACACGCTTTCCATCAATATAAAAATCACCTTTAGAAATATCTTCTAAACCAGCGATCATACGAAGTGTAGTAGACTTACCACAACCTGATGGTCCTACAAAAACAATAAATTCTTTATCTTGAATGTGAAGATTAAAGTCTTCAACTGCTGTTACGTTATTATCATAAATTTTGAAAATATGATCTAATTTTAATTCTGCCATGATTCGTTTCCTCCTAATTGTGAAATCGGTTTCATTAACTAGATTGTACAGATTAAAATGTTTTCTAACAATAGTAAACGTTTACAAAAAATACAAGCCTCATTTGTACATATTGCACAAAGAGGCTTGTATTAAGACATTTCACGTAATTCAAGTAATTGAATCGCCAAAAAAATAACTAATCCATCTTCGAAATGCTTTAAATCAATACCTGTTTGTTCGGAAAATTTATCTAGTCTGTATTGAACTGTATTTCGATGAAGAAATGCTTTTTTTGCTGTTGCTGTTACATTCATATTATGTTGAAGATAAATTTTAACAGTTGAAAGAGTTTGATCATTTAAAGTCATATCATTTAACAAAATATTAGGAAGTACGTTTCTTAAATCTTCTGGAATGAAAGACATAAAATAATGAAGCATTTCTTTTGAAAACCAAAGGACACTTTTATGTTTTTTTAACTTTAGTGCCTTCCTAAAACATTGTTGTTCTATCTCGAATGACTGTTGCAATTCAGATAGAGGAGCATAACATTTCCCTACCAAAAAAGTAACATCGTGATATAAGTCGGCTGCAATTGTTTCTTGCATATGTTCAAGATAGGATTGCATGATTGGCTGATCGTTTATTTTTTCTATTATGACACCTTCTCTGGCAGAAGACCAAATGATGATGATCTCTTTATGGAAAAATGCCAGAATTGCTTCTTCAAATTCTGCTTTATTCGAGAAAAATTGTTTGCTATTAAAATGGATAAAACGTACGGAACTAGGCAATTTGGCTTCATTTTCATCAGCAAATGGATTTTTTGGGTTATCATTAAATAAGTAGTCAAACCATCCATTATTGATTGTCGGTATGAAGAGAGCTTCTGAATCTAATGCCGTAAATATTCCAGATAATAGCTTTCTCTGTTCATCTTGAATACTTTCGTTTTTTATTCCAAATAATTCTTGGTGATCTGTGAGAAACCAAGTGTAATCTAAGTATGTGTTTTCATCAGGTATAACAGATACAGAATTCGTGCCAAATAAATTAATTATTTTTTCAATCATATTTATGTACCTTTCCACATTCTTTCATTACATTTTATCATTGTTAATGAGAATAAAAAAGGAACCATAGAACGTTACTATGGTTCGAAGTTTGAAAGTTCATAAAATAGATGTATTAAATTTTCCAAGCCTTTTTCTTTTATTTCAACCTCATCAAACACCATGGGTTTCGAATTGATTTCAAAAATATAATAATGACCTTGCTGCAGTCCAATATCCATAGAGAATTCATAGAAATGACCTTGACGTTTATTTAACGCTTCTCCAGTGAGTTGAACAATCTTTTGAAGTAGTTGTTCATTTAATTGAATGGGAAGCTCCTGAAGGGGAATAATGGTTCCACCTCTAGGGACGTGGGTAGTAATTCCACCAGGTGTGCCAACTCTTACTCCAATTCCAGAAATGATAAATTGTTTGTCTTTTTTATGAACTAGGACTCTTAAATCAAATTTCCTTCCATCAGGCAATTTGCTATCAATCCCTTGCTGACAAATATATGGCTCACTTAATGAGGTTAGAAATTTCCAACATTCTTTTATCTCTTTTATTAGTTCAACATGAAAAGCATTTCTGATACTTACTGTATGATCTTTTAATAATGAAATTTTGAATACGCCCAATCCTTTTGCGGAATGGTGTTTTTTAATGTAGATACAATTCCATTTTTTTAAGTAAATGCGTAGGTCTTCTTCAGATTTTAAATCAATCGTTTCAGGGATGTATTTTGATAAAAACTTATCAGATGAGAGGAGTGACATTGTTCCGATTTTAGATAAATAGGATTCATTGAAAAAAGGAATATTTAGCTCTGATAATTGTTTGCGAAAATGTTTGTATTTTTCATTGGATTCATATAGAACGGTTGGTATTCTATTATAAATGACATCTGGCAAAGGTGAAAATAATTCAAGCCATTTTTTTGTTTGAAAACAAAATGTATAGCATTTAAGGGAGGCCCCAGAAAATGCAGATGGTGTAAAGATAACTGGGATGCCACCTTCGAACATGATTTTTTTGCAAATTCTTTTAAAGGTTTTTATATTGCCACTAAATGGGAAACGATCATCATTAGTTAAAATACCAATAATTGGGCCAAAGTGTTCCTGATTGTTTTTTACTTGAAATGTTATGGTGCTTTTGCCTTGATCTTGAATTGAAAAATGGTTAATTGGTAAGCGATTATGACCGAGCGTAACTTTTGGGCGATCAATGTCATTATGGGACCATGTATTTGATTCAAGATGATAAAAAACGGAAGTCATTTTACCATAACCTTGGAATTTGTGCTTTGCTTAGACAGATGCGTAGCATATTCTAAAAATAACCTTTTAATCGTTTTGTCCTGTTCTTTGAAATGTGGATTCGTAAAGATTGAACGCCCAGGTTTAGAGTTCGCTTCAAATAACCACACTGTTTCGTTTTTATCGACACCTAAATCAAACCCAATTTCTCCTATATGGCCTTCTAATTGTTTGTCTAACACTTCGCTTATTGTAAGTGCAGCTAAAGATAATTTATCATGTATTCTTTTTGCTTTATCGCTTTCAAATATTTCATCAAGTGTTTTAACACGACCGCCATTATTTAAATGCGTTGTTGTACTACCTTTACCAGCTACCTTTGCAGCTATGACTGTTACGTGCCACTTACCATTGGCATCCTTATTTGTATGAACTCGGAAATCAACGGGCTGATGTTCATATCGAATTAAAGAAATACCTTGTTGGACGATAAAGTCATGTAGTTTCGTTTTTCTAAATACTCGATTAATCAATACATTTAGAGATGAAAATTTTTGAAGTTTATTTACTCCATCTTCTCGATAACGACAATAATAAATTTCTTCTTCACGGTGGTAACGAATGACAATAACCTTTGAACCTAAACTACCATTTTCTGGCTTTATATAGACGAATTGATGCTGAGAGAGTAATTGTTCAATTGTATCTAAATTATGAAACTTTTCTGTTACAGGGAGATAATGTTTCACTGATATTTCGTTTTTCAACTTAACATACAAATCCCACTTGTTGAAAAACCCGGGATTAAACCAAGGAATTTTATACTCAGTCTCAAGTCGATTTCGAACTTTCTTAATTAATTTATGTTCTTCAATTTTTCGATTTGGTAGACGATTGTAAATAACAGTTGGAAATGGGACAACTTCTTTAACCCATCTTTTTTCTGTAAAAAAATAGCCTTGAATTGTTTCAGTTTCCCAATCAATTCCATGCATTCCAAATATAAAAATAAAGCTGTTTTGCAGATTATTTTCAGCCATTAAATTTGCGAACATAAAACTCCGATCACCAATCGGTCGAAGTAGTGATTCAGTAAAGCCAGCTGTAAAAATCCCAATTAAAGGGCCTAATTGAAGTGTATCTCCAATAATAATTGGTTCAATATTGCCCTCAAATGGAATACATAACATTTCTTTTAACTGTTCAGAGATTGAAATGACATCATGAAGTGTATTCATCGTGACGAGTTGACAAGGGTACTTTTTTTGACCAAATGCAATATATTCAATATTTCTAGTAGAAGTTAATGCTTCGGGGACACAGACTAAGTCTTTACTCTGTCGATGTGTAACGATTTTTACAACATCATTCATTATTTGATTTCACTTCTTTCATTTTTAGATTTAGATTGTAGATGAAGACAATATTGTATTGGTGCTGAATAAAGTTTATGTTGAATAGAAGGATCGGATTGAAGTAATACTTTTCTCCCGGGTTTCGAATTTACATCTAAAATCCATACTGCTTGATTGGAATCAATTCCTAAATCTAATCCAATTTCAAATAGAGGAAGGAAGTTTTTCTCTAGTACAAGCGGTAATTGATTACAGATTGTTTCAATATCCTCCTGCAGTATTAATGCAGTTCTTTGGTTGAATTGTTTAATCCACTCATCAAATGGTTGAACATTACTTCCTGCACTCAAATTGGAAATAATTGAATTAGGCTGACCGACTCTAATTCCTTTTCCCGCGGTATCCCATTTGCCTTTTTCATTCTTTTGTAATAGTATTCGTAAGTCAAAAGCTTCATGTGATTTCGTTTTTAAATCCAAATAACTTTGGTAAACATAACCTTTAGATTCAACGATTGGTTGTAACCATTCAAAAAATTCATCTCGAGTTTCATATACAGTCTCAATCACTTCTTTTTGCTTTTGAGTTGATACGCTAATCGAATAGGCATTTAAAGTCACAAAGTATATATTAATTCCTCTAGAACCATGAATTGGTTTAATCACTAATCTTCGAGATTTTCTTAACTCTTCAAAAAATACAGCTAGGTGTAACAATTTTTTCGTTTTAGGAATGTAAGGACTTAAGCTTTCATCAGTAGAAATGGCTTGATAAGTTTCCCACTTTCCAGGAAGACCGTACCCTAAAAATGTAATATCTTTACGTTTCTTTAACCAATCTACAATTGGTTTTGCTTGCTTACTTTTCACATTTGGCGAATAAAAACAACGATCGTAAATAAAATTAGGAATTTCAAAAGATGTTTTTTCCCATTGTTCAGTTTCAGGGATGTACTTCCAACCAACAATATCTTCAGTGGAAGGTTGGATGCTAAATGGTGTAAATTGTACGAATTCATATCCAAGTTTACTTGCTTCCTTTGCCATATACTGAACGTATTCACCTTCTTGCCTTTCTTTCAGAGATAAATATCCAATTCTCATCTTCTTCACTCCTTGTACTTATAAATATGATTGAACAAGCGAAAAAATAGCTTTTGTTGAAGGTCTTATTTTATGAAGTGGATCTACTATCTGTAAGTCCTTTGAAGGCTTAGAATTTAGTTCAATTACCCATGGATTAAATTGATCATCTATAGCAAGATCCACCCCAAATTCAGCAAATAATCCATCAAAGGATATATCTATGCATTTACAACATTCTATTGCTAACTCAGTAAGTAATTTTTTAAAGTGAATTCTCTCTTTTTTTGGCAAGTATTGACTTAGAAACTCATCTATTTTTTCAAGATCACCACCACGAGCTAAATTGCTAACGAACTGTGTTGGATGGCCTAATCTTGCAATGGTAGAGGTTACTTCCCATTTGTTAAATTTATTTTTATGGCAAAGAAAGCGAAAATCAACGAGTCGATGATCTTTCATAATTAATGGCAAGCCTTCTTGAATGATATAAGTTCTTCTTTTTAATTGCGGTTTAATTACTTGAAATAGTTGATGGATCGTTTCAAATTGTTTTTCCTCATCTGCATTTTGACTATTTTGCAATCGATAATGTTCTTTTTCTTTTGTTACCTTAAAAATATGCCGCCCTTGGCTACCATGGATTGGCTTAATAAAAACGTTCTGATATTTTTGTAAAAAGGTGTTTAATTGATCTTCAGAAATACATTCTTCTGAATATGGAACATAGGGTTTTAAATATGGTGATTCGATAAATGACTTAAAAACTTCAAGTTTATTTAAAAATCGTGCGTTAAAGAATGGAATATTTTGATTTGATAAAGCTGAGCTCAATTGCTTAAACTCTTTAGTGCGTTCTAATTTTCTCGAATGGATTCTGTTGTGAATAATTGAAGGGGAATTTACTTCTGTTAAAAACCAGCCATTTTCACTTCGCTTATATCCAACTAACTCATTGCTAATAAGCTTTTGAAACGTAGTAACATAGAAATTCATTTCATGCTCTTCGCATAAGTCAGTTAACTCTTCACAAAGGCTCGTGATGGTGCCAAGAGGTTGTATGGATTTTTCATTTACAGTATCTGTTACGATCACAAACGATTGTGGTATTGAATGTTTAGGAAAAGATTGCAATGATTCTCCTCCTTTCCAAAATTATTATCGTTGTATCATATGTGATATCCGCCTAGTTGGTGAATGTTTTTCTTACATGAATGTATTGAATTCTTTATGTAAAACAAGTCCATAAAATGAATATTTAATAGAAGCTTTTATTTAAGAGCGACAATAAATATGAAGTTACTAAGAAAAGAATAAATAGTTTTATACCTGAAAAACTGACATATAATAGAATGTTTGCTATAGTGTTAGATACAAAGTAATTAGGAGGTTAGAAATATGACAGTAAACATTCATGATATTGCATATTCACTACAAAATGCGCTAAATGAGCACCCAGATTTGAAAAACCTACAATCTTTATATTCACAAATATTAGCTGATCCAAGTGCTAAGCCTTTATTTTCCGAGTTTCAAAACTTTCAAATGACAATGCAGCAAAAAATGATGCAAGGTGCACAAATTTCTCCAGAAGAAAGTGCACAAGCTCAAGCGCTTATGGCAAAGGTTTCACAAAATCCTTTAATATCAAATTTAATGCAAGCTGAACAAAGAATGAATTTAGTTATTCAAGATTTAAATAAAATTATTATGAAACCATTAGAAGATTTATACAGTAGTTTAAATAAATAATGTTAGACTGCTTGCCAAACGCTCGCTTTCTTCGTTACTTCGTCTTCTTGAGGGGCTAAATTACCATCAAAGGTAACTCAGTTACTCATCCGTCTTAACACCTCGAAAGACAAGCGTTTTCAATCAGTCTGAATCGCTAGTTTATGTACTTTGTCTACAAACTGAAGACTCCAAGAAATTGGAGTCTTTTTTTGATGTTAAATGGAAATAATAACAAACTACTATGTGTTCTATTTAATGCAAGCATGTCATATCTTTGAATATCGGTATTCTTGGTGAAATGGGGGAGAACTTAATGATTTATAAGTTACTTGCGATTAATATAGATGGGACGTTATTACAATCAAATGGAAAGCTCACTAAAGAAACTAAGGAAGCAGTCGAATATGTTCAAGACAAAGGTATATATGTGACATTATTTACAAGCAGAAATTTCCAAGCAACAAAAAAAATAGCTAAAGCTTTGAAAATTCCTTCCTTATTAGTCTCTCACTCTGGTGCATTTATTTCTTCTAAGCTTGACGAACCATTCTTTGAAAAGAGAATTGAAGAGGAAGAAGCTTATGATATCGTTAAGAAATTAGAAAAATATGATTGTAATATACGTTTGTCTCACGAACATTTTTCGATCGGAAATAGAAAAAAATTGCAATCTAATTTAGTAGCTAAAGCGGTTTTAAATAACGCAGACCCTGTTTTTTATCCAATCCAATTCGTAGAATCTCTCTCAGATAGTATCCTAGAGAATTCAATTTCTCCATTGAAAATAGAATGTCATTTTTCAGATGAAGTAGAAAAAAATAAAGTTAAAAAA
>NZ_JBALMS010000022.1:51716-51949 GCF_036962205.1 Bacillus sp. JJ664
GTATCCTATCATGAAATGGTTGTTATTGGAGACAATTATAGTGACTTACCACTAATTGAGCATGCTGGGTTAGGTGTTGCGATGTCTAATGCACCAGTAGAAATTAAAAAAGTGGCTGATTGGATTACACGTTCAAATGATCAAAATGGTGTACCTTATATGATCAAAGAGCATTTTAGAAAACAATTCCCACTCCCATTCTTAAAATCACATTTGAAAATAGAAAAATAATA
>NZ_JBALMS010000023.1:0-17845 GCF_036962205.1 Bacillus sp. JJ664
AACTTCCCACAAACATTGCCAGCATACACAGGCCCAATGGATTACCCTAAGTTCCAAGGTAATAATGGTCCAGTTGTTTCGCCATATTCAGAAGGACCGAATGGCCCAATGTATCGTGGTCAACCTAATCCGTATTTTGATCCGAGTTCACAATTATTCACTCCATATGCACAAAATCAATCTTCTTATGGTGTACCGTACTTTGAGGAAGACGAAAATTAAATTCATGGATTTTGATCAGGCGATTTCTATCATGAAATCGTCTGTTTTTTTATGATTGCCTTTTAATTGTTAGTAACCCATCAATTAACAATTTAAAAATCTCCTAATTGGTCAACCTAACTATGTAATGCTCTTGAGGTATTACAAATAGCTGTAGTTAAAGGGAGGTTTTTATTTTGAATAAAAAAGGTCTAATCGTAGCTACTGGTACTGTTATAACTGCATTAGCTTTATCTGGTTGTGGCACAAATAATAATGCAATGAATGACCGTAATGACAAAGTTGGATACGAAAGAGTGAACTTCGACAATAGACCGACTAACCCTTATGCGGTGAATGAGCGTTATGTTAATGATTTAAATTATCCAAACAATAGAGATATGTATGCCAAACAAAATGTTCATTTTGGTAATGACCGTATTAACGAAGGATTAAATAGTGAATATAAAAATGATGGCATTATCCGTGATGGAAAGACTACACGTAATGCCAATAATTATAACAATCAATATTCATTAACTGATCAGACTCGTTATAATACAACTAATGATGTAAATGATAACTCACTCATACCATTTACAAATATTAGTACTAACACCAGAATGAACGAAGGGGATAGAATTTACGCAGATCAAATCTCAAAACGAGTAGAACAAATGACAAATGTAAATGACGCAAAAACAATTGTCGTTGGAGATCAACTACTTGTTGCTGTAGATTTAACGAATAAGAACGTTGACGAAGGTGCACTTCGTTCAAAAATCAAAAATACATTATCACCATATACAAGTGGTAAAAAAGTATATGTCACATTTGATGGTAATGTACGAAATGATATCATGAATATTCCAAATGACACGAATAATATCATTCGTAATACAAAGAATGATGTTAAAGACATGTATCAAGATGTTAAACGTGGCGTAAAAGATATTACGACTAACAACAAGTAATGTAAAAAAGGAAGAGGCTTAAGCTTCTTCCTTTTTTTAAATAACGATGAGTTGCCGATCTGATCTCATTGATTGTTTGTAAAGTTATAAAATAAAATAAAAGAAAAAAGAATTGAAAAGACTAATATTGTATGCTAAAGTGTATTTATCCTAAAAATGACCAAAAAACAAATTTGGTCAGTTAGTCGAATAGGAGGGACTATGTGAGTAATGTAAAGAAGCAGTTTATATTAGATGCAGCAACAAAATCTTTTACAATATTTGGCTATAAGGCGACAACTATGAGTCAAATTGCCAAACAAGCAAATGTTGGTAAAGGAACAATTTATACTTTTTTCAAAAATAAAGAAGAATTATTTGATGAAATCATCAATAACTTAATTATTGAAATGAAATACTTAGCTGAACAATCAATTCGAGATGAAGATTCATTTATCGAGAAAGCTCATAAAGGGTTAGAAGTATTTATTGCATTTCATAGTGAACATGATTTAACAATTAAGCTAATTCAAGAACAAAAAGAATTAGGCACAGTAGCAGTACATGATGCGCTAAAACGGTTAAATAATTCAATTATTATTTACATTAAAAAGAAAATTGAAGAAGCAATCCAGAAAAATGAAATTGTTGCATGTGATCCAGAAATGACTGCTTTAATTATGTTAAGACTTTACACTACTTTAAAAATTGAATGGGAAAGAGAACATGAAGCACTTAGTCCACAAAAAATAACAGAACTATTTAATTTTTATATTCTAAATGGATTATCAAAATGATATCCATTTAATTTATAGTATAAAATGACCAAATGAACAAATTGGTCAATTAGTACAAGGGGGAATATAGTTTGAACTCACAATTTGGAAAGGAATTTAGCAATATTGTTCGCAATAAGAAACTTCTAGTTCCAATCATTGCAGTGTTGTTAGTACCATTACTTTATAGTGGTATGTTTTTATGGGCATTTTGGGATCCATATGATAAATTAGATCAAATTCCAGTTGCAGTCGTTAATCTTGATGAAGGTACTGAGTTAGAAGGTAAACAAATTCAAGTTGGTAATGAATTGGTCGATAATCTAAAAAATGACGATAATTTCAAATGGACATTTGTCGATAATGAAAAAGCAATGAAAGGCTTGAAAAATCAAGATTACTACATGGCTGTCCGAATTCCAAAAGATTTTTCTAAAAATGCAGCTACAGTAACTGAGGATTCACCTAAAAAATTGACAATGGAATATATTCCAAATGAAGGATTTAACTTCTTATCTGGTCAAATAGGTGGTACTGCAGCTGAAAAAATTAAAGAAAAAATAGCAAACACTATTTCAAGAACTTATGTCGAAACAATATATGATAGTATCGGTGAGTTAACTGATGGAATATCGAAAGCAAGCGATGGATCGGCAAAGCTTGATAAAGGTGTAGGAGACGCCAAGGATGGATCTACAAAACTTTCGAATGGTTTAAAAGAACTTTCAAGTAAGTCAGTAGAATTAAAAGAAGGTGTTGGAAAGCTTGATGATGGTTCAAAACAAGAATTAAATGGATTAACTCAATATACTTCAGGCGTTAGTCAAGTAAACGATGGATTAAAACAATTAGAATCAAATGCAGGACCACTAGGGTCAGGTATTAATCAATTGGCACAAGGGTCTAATCAAGTAAATGATGGTTTAAATCAGTTAAATGGAAAAATGCCTGCTTTGCAAGATGGCTCAGCTCAATTACTTGAAGGATCAAAATCCATTTCTTTAGGACTAAAAGAATGGAATAAAGGTGCAACATCGGCAGCAGCGGGTGCACAACAAGTCGCTGCTGGAATTGAACAACTTCAAAAAGAAATGGCACCATTATTAGCTACATTACCTGCTGAACAACAAGCAGTGTATAAAGCTAAAATAGAGGCATTAGTTTCAGGCAGTAAAACTGTATCAACTGGTATCTCTCAATTATCTGCAGGTGCAGATAAATTATCTGCTGGTGGAGAGAGTTTATCAGGAGGCGCTCAAAAACTGAATGACTCGCACAAAGAACTTGCAACAGGTGTCTCAAAATTAGCTAAAGGTCAGACTGAAGTTTCAAATGGATTGAATCAATTAAATGAAAAAGCTCCACTTTTAGTGAATGGCATCAATCAACTATCTGCTGGTGCACATCAATTAAATGATAACTCATCTAAATTATTAGGTGGTATGAATCAAATTTCAAATGGGATTTCAACTTTAA
Organism: Bacillus sp. JJ664; assembly: GCF_036962205.1. Taxonomy (NCBI): domain Bacteria; kingdom Bacillati; phylum Bacillota; class Bacilli; order Caryophanales; family Bacillaceae; genus Bacillus; species Bacillus sp. JJ664. The sequence goes on from NZ_JBALMS010000023.1 coordinate 3,407, forward strand.
ATGGTAATACTCCGCAATTAGTATCAGGTGTAGATCAATTAAAAGGTGGTTCAATTCAATTAGAAGATGGATTAACAAAAATTAAAGATGGAACTAGTGAATTATCAAGCAAGCTTGGTGATGCTAAGTCTAAAACTAGTGATGTATCAACTAATGATGAACAATTAGATATGTATTCTGATCCAGTTACACTTGAAAAAGATAGTGTAAATGCAGTTCCTAACTATGGAACAGGTTTTACACCGTATTTCTTATCAATGGGATTATATGTTGGAGGCTTATTACTTTCTGTAGTATTCCCACTAAGAGAAGCTGCTTCTAAACCTCGCAATCCATTTAGCTGGTATGCAGGAAAAACGAGCATCCTAATTGGTGTTGGGATTATTCAATCACTTGTAGCAAGCTTTGCATTAATCACATTATTAGGATTAGATGTAAAATCTTTACCGTATTACTTATTAATCAGCTTAGTAGCAAGTTTTGCATTTTTAGCTTTAATTCAAATGTTAGTAACTGTATTCGGCGACGCAGGTCGATTCCTTGCAATCATTGCGTTAATTTTACAGTTAACAACAAGTGCAGGAACATTCCCACTAGAATTAGTACCAGATTTCTTACAACACTTTAATGCATTTTTACCAATGACTTACACGGTAAGCGCATTTAAAGCAGTTATTTCAACTGGAGACTTCAGCTTTATGTGGCAAAATGTAGGTATTCTTGCAGGATTTATAGTGCTATTTAGCTCAATTACTTTAATGTATTTCGTAGTGAGCTTCAAAAAGCAACACGGTAGTCAGTTAAATGAAAATCAAACGATTAATGCTTAATATCGATAAAACCCTATCAATTTGATAGGGTTTTTGTTTGTTAGTACAGTTAATGCTTCTTTAAATTCTGCTCTTTTAAAAGAAGAATGTTGATTTCCATTCCAGGATGCTCGACTCCTATAAGAGATGTGGGACAACTGAGAACCCACAGACGGCTCGAATACGCTGAGGAAGCTGAGCGAACCCTCAATGGAAAGTGATTAATCTAGAGTGTAAAAATGTCCTGGAGTGTAAATTATCATCATACTTTTTTTATTGAATCTATTAAGACCCTATTAGACTTGCCTTGTCATAAGAGCATGAGATAATAGATATATGATTTGATGGAAGGAGATCGTTAAAAATGATTAAACAAATCAATCATCAAGATCGTCAAACTGCAAAGCAAATATTAGATGTACAAATTCCCGCATACAAAATAGAGGCACAAATTATTGGGTTTGATGGAATCCCGCAATTAAAGGATACTGTTGAAACAATTGAAACTTCAACTGAATTATTTATTGGTTATCTCCATGAGAATCAAATAATAGCTTTTTTATCCTACTCAAAAGATGAAAATGAGTATCAAATATGTAGATTGGTTGTTCAGCCTACCTATTTTAAACAAGGCATCGCCAGGAAATTACTAAAATACTTTATGAACGAAATTGTTAGACCTCATGAAAAAGTAATCGTAAGTACAGGAGCAGATAATATTCCAGCTATTAATTTATATAAAAGTGAAGGCTTTGCATTTCTAAAAAATATAGAAGTCGCGCCTAACTTTTATATTTCTTTATTTGAAAGAGAAACAATAGTTAACTAAAAAGTGAAATAATTCAAAAAATGTTCAAATAATAAAGAAATTTAGCAAAGAGAAAATGATAAAATAATAGTAATAAGAAGAATTAGAATTTCTTTTTTACATTATTGAATATCGCTTTGTTTGCTATTTATTAACCCCCTATTAGCTCATAAAGGTGACTCTTTATGGGCTTTTTTTTGTTAGATTGAAATAGGATAAAGTTAAAAATAATGGTCAAACTAAAAAAGCTTGTACAATATGTCTATAGGAGTTGATGTTTGTGAATAAGTTTATTTTGATTCTAGTATGTTTGCTTTTCTTATTTATTCCAACACAAACTGAAACATCGGCAGAGCTCAATCAGGTGGATTCATACGATTATTCTACTGAAAAAAAGGGAATCACAATCATTCTTCATAAAGTTTACGTGAATGGAGAAGTGATAGAGGAAATATATATCAATCAACACAAAACTCTAAATCAAGTCAAAAGAGAGTTTAAAGATTGGAAAGTAATAGAGGAAAATGATGATGAAATCGTATTACTGAAAAAAATAGATGACCTTTCACCAACTTTAAAATCAAAAGGCTATATTGGTATTAATAGCAAAGGCATGTTGAATTTATATATTGGTACACCTAGTGGAAATAATATTATTGAATCTTTCTTTCAGATTGACACGAATAAATTAGAAGTAAATAAACAGAAACAACTTGAAAGAGGCATTAAGATATCAACGAAAAAAAGATATGATCATATTTTAAATTATTTAAGAGAATATGCACGTAAAGATACGTAAAAATTAGATTTTCAGACTGATTGAAAACGCTACTTGTCTTTCAAGGTTTGATGCCAAAAGCGGATCAGTTTTACCTCGCCGGTAATGAGCTCTAGCCGGTGAAGCTACCAAGAAAGCGAGTGTTTGGCGAATCGTATGAATGGACTTGTTTCATAACAAGTCCATTTTGCGTTTAGTTTAATATTTCCATTCATTTCGTAAGATTGAATAGGAAATCGTAGAGTGAGCTATTTCATCTTGAATTAAATACTCTCTCAATAATCCTTCATTTACGAACCCTAGTTTTTCAAGTAGTTTTTGAGAAGGAATATTTTCTGGGTAGACGATTGCACCAATTCGATTCAGGTTCAATTGATCAAAAGCGTATGTACAAATTGCTTTTACAGCTTCGGACGCATACCCATGACCCCAGTAATCAGGATGAAGTTCATATCCTACCTCAGCTCTTTTATTTCGTTCTTGATAGGCATTAAGGCCACAAGAACCTATTAACGTATTTGTTTCTCTATTTACGATCCCCCAACGAATCCCTTTTTTTGTTGCAAACATCTCTTTAAAGTAATGAATAAGATCCAATACCTCACTAGTATTATTGATTGTATCAAGCCCGTAATAGCGGGTCACATTTTCTATGGTTAGTATTGAATACATCCGATTTAAATCAGTTACCTCAATTTCCCTTAAATAAAGGCGTTCCGATGTTATCAATGGAAACATATAAATAACAGCCTCCTTTTATGATAAAAATTCTATTTTCGACATTTTCGACAGTCGTCTATTTTTTTCCTTCTTCTTTATATGGTACAATGGAATACATGTAAAAAGGGGAGAGTACCATGTACGAATATATAATTGGAAAGATAGAATGGGTTGGTCCTGAATATATTGTTATCGATCATAATGGAATAGGATATCAATTAGTAACGCCGAATCCTTTCGTTTTTAGACCTTCGAAAGAAGAAATAAAAGTTTACACACATCACTATGTTAGAGAAGATATAATGATGCTATATGGTTTTAAAACAATGGATGAACGTACTTTATTTCAAAAGCTATTAAGTGTTTCTGGAATCGGTCCAAAAGGTGCTTTAGCAATCGTTGCAACTGGTGAACCGAACAAAATTGTTCAAGCGATTGAAGAAGAAGACGAAACATTTTTAACAAAATTTCCAGGTGTCGGTAAAAAGACTGCAAGACAAATGATCCTTGATTTGAAAGGGAAACTTGAAAAAGTATTTGGCGTTGTGCAAGTCGATTTATTTACTGATATTGATGCGATAGTAGAAAAAGAACAAGCGGCTTCATCCTTAGATGATGCTATGGAAGCATTGAAAGCATTAGGTTATGCTGATAAAGAAACGAAAAAATTAATTCCAATACTAAAAGCAGAAAATCTGTCAACTGATGAATATATTAAAAAAGCTCTTCAATTATTATTGCAAGCTAAGAGGTGATATCAATGGATGACCGGATTTTATCTAGTGAGAGTCAAAGTGAAGAATTTGATCAAGAGCTTTCTTTACGACCTCAGTCTCTAAGAGAATACATAGGACAAGATAAAGTAAAAAAGAATTTACAAGTTTTCATAGAAGCCGCTAAAATGCGTAGTGAATCTTTAGACCATGTTCTATTATATGGTCCTCCAGGGTTAGGTAAAACTACATTAGCTGCAATAATAGCAAATGAACTTGGCGTTGGATTTAAAACGACATCAGGGCCTGCCATCGAGCGATCTGGTGATTTAGCAGCTGTTTTAACATCACTTCAACCTGGGGATGTTTTGTTTATCGATGAAATTCACCGCCTACCAAGGACAGTTGAAGAAGTACTTTACCCCGCGATGGAGGATTTTTTCTTTGACATCGTAATTGGTAAAGATGCCACTGCACGCTCAGTTCGAATTGATTTACCTCCTTTCACTTTAATAGGCGCAACAACTAGAGCCGGTTTACTATCAGCACCACTGCGAGACCGATTTGGGGTATTAAATCGATTAGAGTTTTACACAGTAGAACAACTTGCATTAATCGTAAAACGTACAGCTGAATTATTTGGAATGGAAATTGAAAAAGATGCAACATTAGAAGTCGCTAGAAGGTCTAGAGGAACACCTAGGATTGCAAATCGATTACTACGTAGGGTGAGAGATTTTGCTCAAGTTCAAGGAAGTGGTATCATCACATTTGATATAGCAAAAAGCTCGTTAATTCAAATGCAGGTAGATGAAGTTGGACTTGATCATATTGATCATAAATTACTTTTAGCGATTATTGAACGTTTTAGAGGTGGTCCTGTGGGACTTGATACGATTGCAGCTTCAATTGGAGAAGAATCACAAACAATCGAAGATGTCTACGAACCCTACTTACTTCAAATTGGATTTCTTCAAAGAACGCCAAGAGGTAGAATTGTTTCGGATTTAACTTATAAACACTTCGGATTAGAGGTTCCAAAACAATGATTGAGATGTCAAAAGTACTAATAACACTTGGAATTGTTCTACTTGTTGTTGGGATATCATTACGCTTTTTTGGAAAATTACCAGGCGACATATTCGTTAAAAAAGGGAATGTATCTTTTTACTTTCCAATCGTAACATGCATTATCATTAGCGTTATTTTATCACTTATTTTCTCATTGTTTGGGAGAAAATAGGTTAGAGGTAAAAAGTTAAGGAAAAGTGGGGAGATCAATTGTAAGAAGCGAATAAACAATTTGTTTCTTTACTTCCCATTCTGTTATTAATATAGAAATAGGTGAAAGTATGGATGTACAATTATTTGATTTCGATTTACCAGAAGAGTTAATTGCGCAAACACCCCTGTTAGATCGTGAAGCATCTAGATTAATGGTATTGAATAAAGAGACTGGCAAAGTTGAACATAAACAGTTTCCAGATGTATTGGCGTATTTACAAGAAGGGGATTGCCTTGTTTTAAATGAAACGAAAGTAATGCCTGCTAGATTATTTGGTGAAAAAGAAGATACTGGTGCGCAAATTGAAGTTTTATTACTTCAGCAAGAAGAAAAGGATGTTTGGGAAACACTAGTAAAGCCTGCAAAAAGAGTAAAAGAAGGCACGATCATTCAATTTGGTGATGGCCGTTTAAAGGCTGAATGTGTTGGTACAAGTGAGCAAGGTGGAAGAAAACTTCAGTTTCATTATGATGGTATTTTTTATGAAATACTTGATCAACTTGGTGAAATGCCACTACCTCCTTATATTAAAGAAAAATTGGATGATAAAGATCGCTATCAAACAGTCTTTGCAAAGGAAATTGGTTCCGCAGCTGCCCCGACGGCAGGTTTACATTTTACGAAAGAACTTTTAAACAAAGTTCAAGAGAAAGGCGTTAAACTTGCATTTATTACGCTACATGTTGGTTTAGGAACGTTTAGACCTGTAAGTGTTGATTCCATTGAGGAGCACGATATGCATGCTGAATACTACTTCATGTCTGATGAAACTGCAAACCTATTAAATGAAACAAAGGCAAACGGGGGAAGAATAATAACAGTTGGAACAACATCCACTCGTACTGTTGAGACGATTGCAACGGCAAATGATGGTAAATTTGTAGGTTGCAGTGGTTGGACGTCTATCTTTATCTACCCTGGTTATCAATTTATGGGAATCAATGGGATGATTACGAACTTCCATCTACCAAAATCTACTTTAATAATGTTAATTAGTGCTTTAGCTGGAAGAGAAGCAGTTCTATCTGCATACAATCAAGCAGTTGAACAAAGATATCGCTTTTTTAGTTTTGGCGATGCAATGTTAATACTTTAAGAATTGAAGGGAATCTAAAAATGACAGCAATACGATATGAACATATAAAAACTTGTAAACAAACTGGTGCAAGATTAGGAATCGTCCATACACCGCATGGTTCTTTTGAGACGCCTACATTTATGCCAGTAGGTACATTAGCAACAGTAAAAACAATGTCTCCTGAAGATTTAAAAGCGATGGGCGCAGGTATTATTTTAAGTAATACATATCACCTATGGCTTAGACCAGGTCATGAAATCATTAAAAACGCAGGTGGATTACATAAATTCATGAACTGGGACCGACCAATATTGACGGATTCTGGCGGTTTCCAAGTTTTTAGCTTAAGCCAATTCCGTAAAATTGAGGAAGAGGGCGTACACTTCCGTAATCATTTAAATGGGGATAAACTATTCTTATCACCAGAAAAAGCAATGGAAATACAAAATGCTTTAGGCTCTGATATCATGATGGCATTTGACGAGTGTCCTCCGTATCCTGCTGAATATGATTATATGAAACGTTCTGTGGAGCGTACTAGTAGATGGGCTGAGCGATGCTTAAATTCACATGCACGTCCAGAGGATCAAGGATTATTTGGAATTGTTCAAGGTGGAGAATATGAAGAGCTTCGTAAACAAAGTGCAAAGGATCTAGTTTCATTAGATTTCCCAGGTTATGCTATTGGAGGGTTATCAGTTGGTGAGCCAAAGGACGTAATGAATAGAGTATTAGAGTTTACAACACCATTACTACCTACAAATAAACCACGTTATTTAATGGGTGTAGGGTCTCCTGACTCTTTAATTGATGGCGCAATTCGCGGTGTCGATATGTTTGATTGTGTACTTCCAACTCGTATTGCAAGAAATGGTACATGTATGACAAGTGAAGGTAGATTAGTCATTAAAAATGCAAAGTATGCAGAGGATTATTCACCACTTGATCCAAATTGTGATTGCTATACATGCAAAAACTATACAAGAGCATACATCCGACACCTTATTCGATGTGAAGAAACGTTTGGAATGAGATTGACTACTTATCATAACTTACATTTTCTGTTACAATTAATGGAACAAGTTCGTCAAGCAATCCGTGAAGACCGTTTAGGAGATTTCAGAGAAGAATTCTTCGAGCAATATGGCTTCAATAAACCGAATGCTAGGAACTTCTAATTTTACATAATGAAAGGAAGAAAAAAATGTCAGGTGGAATAGCAGGGATTTTACCATTAATATTAATGTTTGTAATTTTCTACTTCTTATTAATTCGTCCTCAACAAAAGCGTCAAAAAGCAACTGCTGCAATGCAAGCTGCAATTGGTAAAGGCGATGCGATTGTAACAATTGGTGGGTTACATGGAACAGTTGATTCAATCAACGAAGAAAATCACACAATCACATTAAAAACAGCAGATGGTTCACGTTTAGTTTTCGATCGAAACGCAATCCGTGAATCTAAAGCGAATGCATAAATCGTTTTGATGGAACGTAAAAACGCTAGTTTATTTGATAAGCTAGCGTTTTTTCCATTTTATAATGGATTAGCGATTATAAGATTTATTACTTGCTGTATTTACCCCAAAAATAGAACCTAACATACAAATTGCAATAAAGATGGCATGATACATTAACTGCTCTTTAGAAAATGTACGGTCAAACCCTAGGAATTGTACAAAAAATACAAATATAGAATAAGCTCCACTTGTTAATAAACCTAGTAACCATCCTTTTTCCTTCCCTTTAGCACCAGTTACAAACCCACCGATTAACATAATAATAAAAGATAGTACAAATGTTGTTGTTGTCACACTTGCTTCGGACAGTGAAGTTAGTCTAAGTAATAATGATAAAATTAAACTAATTGACAATACTAATAACAAAATGGTTAAAACACCATAAGAGACAGCTACTGCTGTTTTTTTCATCTATAATTCCCCCCTTGTACACTCTTTAATACAAGCATATTCATGAGTTGGATTTTTAGAATACTTATAGCATAAATACAAATAGTAATTTATATTGGACTTTCATAGTAGAGTTAAGAGTTTTCATTTAATAGAAATAGGATATTTATTGATTAGTTATGGCTGTGAGGTGAGTAGTGAATGGATCTTGGTTCTATGACGATTCGTACGATTGTTATCTATTTAATCATCGCTTTTTTGTTTCGGGTTATGGGGAAGAGAGAGATTGGTGAATTAAGTTTATTAGACTTAGTCGTTTTTATTTTATTAACTGAAATTGCTGCAATTGGCATAGATAGGCATCAGGAACCAATTTTCGAAGTCGTATATCCTATGTTACTAATTGTCATCATTCAAATTATTTTATCTATCATTTCATTAAAAAGTGTTAAGTTTAGAAAGTTATTAGATGGTACGCCGGTTTTCATCATTAGTAACGGGAAAGTACTTGAAAAAGAAATGAAGAAACAAAGATATACGTTTGATGATCTTCTTTTACAACTAAGAGAAAAGGATATTGGTGATATAAGAGATGTTGAATACGCTATTCTAGAACCGTCAGGAAAACTATCTATTTTTAAAAAGAAGTCTGAAGAGAGTGACCATAGTGCATTAACGTTTCCACTCATTCTAGATGGAATCGTTCAAGAAGATAATCTTATTCATTATAAAAAAGATAAAATATGGTTACTTCAACAATTAAAAAATCATGGCTATACACATTTTGAGCAAATCTCATATTGTAGTGTAAGAGATGGTGAAGTGTTTATTGATAAGAAAGTGGATAAGTGATGTAGGTGAAGAGTGATATTAGAAAAATGAGCAGAGTCCCTATTGCCTACACAGTAGCAAAAAGAAGCGGTCAAAAAAAGTGCCTATATACTTTTGTATAATAGACACTTTTTTTGTAGGGAAATTTTCAAAAGCAAATTATCTAGTAATGATTTTATTGAAAAATGGAAGTCGAATGATTTCATCTTTCTTTATTAAATTAAAAAGCAGAATCAATAGTATGTACATTAGCGTGACAATTGAGATACTAGATAAGGTTTGTACTAATAATGAAGATGAGAATACTACATAGTGCTTTATAAAATTGCCTAAGTAAATACAAGCTCCTAAAATAATTAAGCAGTAAACATAGTCTTTAATATAGATAGTAAATTGAATTGCTTTTAGTACAGTAAAGAAGTGAAGTACTGTAATCGTGACAATGCTTATGTTCATTGCCAAAGCGACTCCGTTTATACCAAATTTTGGATTGGTCGCTAGTAAAAGAATGAAGGCGATTTTTACGACTGAACCAACAAAACTATTTATCATTGCCGAATTTGCAAGATTTAATGCCTGAAGAACAGCTTGAAGAGGTCCTTGGAAATAATAAAAGATAAAACAAGGTGCAAGTAATAATATGAAAGGTGTTGCCTGGTCACTTTTATACATTAAAGTTAAGATCGGAGATGCAAAAACATAGAGAATGACAACAGACCATCCGCCAGCAATCATGGAATATCGGAGTGATTGTTGTAATCTTCGTTCTACTGTAATGCGATCTTTTTTTGCCATTGCTTCACTTATGGCAGGAACAAGAGAGGTTGATAGTGCGTAAGTGATAAACGCTGGGAGTAGTAATAATGGTAAGGCATAACCAGAAAGCAAACCATATTGTTTAGTCGCTGCTATTGCTGTAACGCCGGCGATCGCTAAACTTTGGGAAACAACAATTGGTTCTAAAAACATTGAAATGGAACCAATTAAACGGCTACCTGTAGTTGGTAAAGCAATACCTAATAAATCACTTAGCGTTTTTTTGCCATCTTTAATGTTTGAACGAAAACCAGTTATAAACTTTGCATTTTTTTCTTTCCTAAATACATATAGCATATAAACCAGTGAAGCTAATTCTCCGAAAACTGCTGAAATAATAGCCCCGCTAGCAGCAAATTCTACTCCATATGGCAAAAATGTTTGGGTACACACTGCTACTAAAACAATACGTACAGTCTGCTCAATAACTTGAGAGAACGAAGATGGACGCATGTTTTGAACACCTTGAAAATAGCCACGTAAAACTGATGAGATCGCAATAATCGGTACAACTGGAGCGATTGCAATTAAAGGATACATCGTTCTAGCATCAGTTAGTAAATTTTTTGCTATATATGGGGATAAGAAGATCATCGCGGTTGTAAAGATAATGCTTAGAATACCAGTTATGGTCATTGAGACAGCTAAAATTTTCTTTATTCGATCTTGTCTCTGTTGTGCTACGGCTTCTGCAATCAATTTAGAAATTGCAATTGGTAAACCTAATTGCGTTAAGGTCATAACTAAAAACAATGTTGGTACAGCCATCATATATAATCCGACGCCTTCTTCTCCCATAATTCTTGCTACTACAATACGATTAAAAAATCCTAATATTCGCGTAATAAGTCCCGCAATTAGTAAAAAAAACGTCCCTCTTAAAAACGTTTGCTTTGACATAGCGTTTACCACCTTCTCAAACTGCCTAGAATGATTTACAATTATATATATGCTTTAAATGTAGCCAAGCATGACAAGTTCACATCTAGAGAATGAAAAAATATGGACTAACGTCATTTTTCTAAAAATACAGAAAATTAGGAGGGAAGAGTATGTCGGCGTTTCGTGAGAAGGTTTCTGAATATAAACCGAAGCTACAAGTTGTAATAGAAAGTAAATTGGACGAGTTTAAAATGCTTGGATATGATACCGTCAGTGAGGATGAATTGTGGCAATGCCTGGAAAACACTTTATGGCGAAAGAATGAGGACGAACCGAAATTATTTCAACTTGTTGAGGACATACTCTCTTTAACTGTAAATGATTATATGAATTATATTCGAATTGAATCGTTTAAATCTCCTACATGGCAATTTGGGGAGTCAATCTAGCCAAAAATTGACAATGAAAAAATTGCATTTGTATAATGAAAGAATGAATACATACCATTTTTATACTAGACTTGGACAATTTAGAGGAGGAAATTCACAAAATGGTGAAGCGTAACAGAATAGTTGCTTTCTTCTTAATTATTGCTGTTTTAGCAGCGGTAATTGGAACGACTGTAATGGGTACTGCGAACAAAATAAAGCTAGGTCTTGATCTACAGGGCGGCTTTGAAGTACTTTATAAGGTCAAACCAATTAAAGAAGACGAAAAAGTAAATAAAACTGTATTAGTAAGTACAGCAAAAGCATTAGAAAAACGTGTTAACGTATTAGGTGTAAGTGAACCTAATATTCAAATCGAAGGAAAAGATCGTATTCGTGTTCAATTAGCTGGTGTAAAAGACCAAGCAAAAGCACGTGATATTCTTTCGACTGAAGCGAACTTAACGATTCGCGATGTAAATGACAAAGTATTAATGACAGGTGCAGATTTAAAAGAAGGTGCATCTAAACAAACATTTGATGAAATGAATAAACCAAGTGTTTCGATTACATTCAAAGATGCTAAAAAAGTTGAAAACGTAACTAGCAAAGTTTTACAAATGGGTCCTCCAAATAACATGATGGTTATTTGGTTAGATTTTAAAGAAGGACAAGATTCATTTAAAAAGGAATCAGCAAAAGAAAAACCGACATATTTATCAGCTGCTAGTGTAAATCAAGTATTTACAGATGATTCTCTTTCGATTGTAGGATCTACTTTTACAGTCGAAAGTGCAAAAGAATTAGCTGATTTATTAAATGCGGGTGCGCTACCTGTACATCTTGACGAATTATACTCTACTTCAATTGGAGCTAAGTTTGGTACTGATGCACTTCATGAAACGATCTTAGCTGGTATGGTAGGGGTTATCATCATCTTCTTATTCATGCTTTACTTCTATCGTTTACCAGGACTACTTGCATGTATCATGCTTACTGCATATGTTTACGTGACATTACTAGTATTCGATTGGATGAATGCCGTATTAACTCTACCAGGTATTGCTGCCTTAATTCTAGGTGTCGGGATCGCGGTAGATAATAATATCATTACGTATGAACGATTAAAAGACGAGTTGAAATTAGGTAAATCAGTTGCATCTGCTTACCGAGCTGGAAATCAACGCTCATTTGCAACAATTTTTGATGCGAATATCACTACATTACTTGCAGCAACAGTATTATTTATCTTTGGTACAAGCTCTGTAAAAGGTTTTGCAACAAGTTTAATTGTTAGTATTTTAGTCAGCTTTATTACAGCGGTTTTTGGAACTCGTTTATTACTTTCTCTATTAGTTCAAAGTCGTTATTTAAATAATAAAAAAACTTGGTTTGGCATTAAACAAAGTGAGATTTTAGGATTAAATCATAATTTAGCTCACCCACCAACGAAGTATGATAAAGTCGATTTCGTAAGTATTGGACGAAAATTTGTGTATTTCTCAATTATTACAACAATCATTGGGGTAATTGTCCTTTCAATTTTCCGTTTAAATCTTGGAATTGATTTTGCAAGTGGAACACGTGTAACATTTGAATCAAAAACAGCTGTTACAAAACAAATTGTTAACGAAGAACTAGATAAATTAGGTTTAGAAGCCGAAAGCACGACGATATCAGATAACGGTGCAAAAGCCGGTTCAATCGCGTTTAAAGGTGTATTATCTAAAGATCAAATCAATAAATTGAAAAAAGAATTTATAACTGAATTTGGAATTGAGCCGAATGTAAGTACTGTAGACCCAGTAGTTGGTCGTGAATTAGCAGCCAATGCATTAAAAGCATTAGTGATTGCATCAATAGGGATCATCCTATACGTTTCTTTACGTTTCCAATTCTCTTATGCTCTAGCTTCAGTAATTGCATTGATTCATGATGCGTTTTTCATTGTTGTTGTATTTAGTATTTTTAGATTAGAAGTTGATATTACATTTATTGCGGCTGTTCTAACGATTGTTGGTTATTCAATTAATGACTCAATTGTTACGTTCGACCGTGTACGTGAAAATATGAAGCTTAAAAAGAAAATACGTACTAGAGAAGAATTGAATGAAATTGTAAATGATTCGATTCGCCAAACTTTAGGTCGTTCTGTTAAAACTGTACTTACAGTAGTTTTAGCAGTAATTGCATTATTAATTTTTGGTAGTAGCGCAATTCTTAATTTCTCAATTGCATTATTAATCGGATTAGTTGTTGGTACTTATTCTTCTATCTTTATTGCATCTCAAATTTGGTTGTTTATAAAAGGACGCCAACTTGATAAACATCAAGTAATAGAGACTGAAGAAGCAAAATAAAATTTTAAAGAGTATAGGCTAAATGCTTATACTCTTTTTGTTTTAGAATTAAACGGAAATGAAAATACTACATTAATGTGTTGATAGATCAAAGTCGTAATAAATGGAAGTAGGTAGAGACTTATGGAGCAAGAAGAACGGTATAAAGAAGCCAAGAAAGGTGCTTATATAGGAATTTATGGTAATCTACTCCTTGCAATTGTCAAAATGATTATTGGGTATATTGGAAATAGTAAAGCATTAATGGCAGATGCAGTGCATTCAGCATCTGATGTAGTAGGTTCATTAGCAGTGTTATTTGGTTTAAGGGCAGCAAAAATGCCACCCGATGAAGATCACCCTTATGGACATGGTAAAGCAGAATCAATTGCAGCAATCATTGTAGCAGTACTATTATTCATTGTTGGCATTGAGATTGGTAAATCTTCTATTGAATCATTTTTTAAACCAGTTGAATCACCAGAAGTTATTGCTTTACTTGCAGCTTTTATCTCAATATTTTTGAAAGAATGGATGTTTCGTTACAAGTTTGCACTTGGGAAAAAATTAAATAGTGATGCAATAATTGCAAATGCATATGAACATCGTTCTGATGTATATTCATCAGCAGCTGCGATGATCGGGATTGGAGTTGCCATTATTGGAGAGAAAATAGATATGCCAGTTCTTCTCTATGCAGATCCTGCAGCAGGATTAATTGTATCAATCATGATTTTAAAAATGGCATGGGATATTGGAGCTGAATCAATACATACAACTATGGATCATGTTCTTCATGAAGAAGATGTACTGCAATATAAGGACATTGTAAAGACTATAGAAGGGGTAAAAGATATAAATACGCTTTACGCTAGGGAGCATGGATATTATGTCATTATTGATATAAAGGTTTCAGTCGATCCATATATTACTGTTGAAGAAGGACACAGGATTGGAAAAAATGTAAAAGCGAAATTAATGGAACAAAAGGATGTAGAAAATGTGTTTGTCCATATAAATCCATATAATGATAAAAATAATAC
>NZ_JBALMS010000024.1:0-3607 GCF_036962205.1 Bacillus sp. JJ664
CTTCAGTATCACAAAGAAAGAAATGATCATCAAGAAACCACCATATAAAAACATAAATTTAAAACCAACCAAATCAAGAAGCGCTCCTAAAAGTCGGGGTCAGACAATATTTGCAATTGAAGCAAATAAATAATATAAGCCTGTATATGTGCCGATAAATCCTACAGGTGCCATCTCAGCTAACAAAGGATATGAATTAATATTCACCAGTGCCCAAAAGCAGCCCATCCCAAAGAAAACAATTCGAATCGTTGTGATATCTTTCAAGAAAAACAAAACGCTAAATCCTACAATAATGCCGACAATCCCAATGATAATACTTTTTTTCTTTCCAATTTTGGTACCAATAAAACCCGCTGGAATCGCAAATATTAAAAAGGCTAATGAGATAAACGCAAAAGAAAATGATGCAGCACTCACCTTGATCCCTAAATAAACTTCTCCATAACGAGTAAAGAAAGTTTCAATCCCATTAAATCCTATAAACCAGCTAAGGATTGCAAGTAACAGGAATAATGCATTTTTGTTGGCAATAGCCGATTTAAACCCTTCTTTTAAATTCACTTTTTCTTCTGCTTCTTCATAATTGATGACGTCTCTTTTTTCTTTTATAAAATGAAACAAAATGATGAAACTAATGAGCATAAGGGAACCTGCTAAATAAAAAGGAAAGCCCTCATTCATATCCCATAATATCGAGCCAATAAAAAAAGCAATGAGCGCTCCAATTCCACCCATAAAATTAACAATACTATTTGCTTTACTTCGGTGTTCAGTTCTTGTTAAATCTGGCATAAGTGCAATAACCGGGGAACGAAAAACACTCATGCTCAAATTCATGAACACAATAAAAAATACTAGTAACATTAGGGATTGGTGGAAAGGAATTAATAAGGTAAATAGTGCAGCTAGTGGCATACCGATCATTAAAAATGGCATTCGTCTTCCAAACCGAGTATTTAAGCGATCACTGTAAACGCCAACTGCGGGTTGTAGAAATAAAGCAAAATAATTATCAAATGTCATGATAAAACCAATTAATGCTGAAGATCCGATATAGTCGCTTAATATCTTCGGCATAAAGGCATTATAAACAGACCATGTTAAACTTATTGCAAAAAATCCAAATCCAAGTAACAAGATTTTCCGGTAATTTAAGTGATTCATTTACATCTCCTAATTTTAGAATAACCTTCACTATTTTGATTAAGCTCTAAGCTAAATTATAAAACCAATACATTCCCCTTACTAATATGTATAGTAATTACTTAGTCCAATTATTTACATTTTTTGATATTTATCATAAGTTTAATAATTTGTTAACGTTCATTATAAAACACGGTCTAAATAATCAATTTAATTTAAGTATGCCATAGTCTTTTTCTTAAATACTTAGGTTTTGCTTACCTAACTTTAATATAAGTTTCAATAATAATAAGCCGGATAAACAATCATTCAGTTAAAATAAAAAAACGCCTTTTAAGGCGTTTAACTACATTCTTTCTTCCAATGATTTTGCAGTTGCGCTTGTTTTTACTTCTTTTTCATCTTTTAGTGTTCCAAATAATCCATCAAAAATAGGAGTTGATACACCGAACCAATAGTTTTCATTTTTAAAATGATGTAAAATGTGAAGCTTTTTAATGTGACGTCCTAATTTTGTTTTTGGTTTGATTGGTCGATGTGCGATGTAGTGTTTCCATTCGTAAACTAGTAACATCAATACCAAGCCTGCTCCAAAAGCGGATGTTAATGTTAGATTTTGCATAATTAAATAAAAAATGATACATAGAGCACCTAAGTTAGGGATGCTATACCAAATTGGTAGGAATAATAGCTTTAAATCGTCTGGGTACGTATGATGATCATAATGTATGCGCTTTAAAAACTTTAGAAATAATTGGTTTTTCGGTACCTTTAAATGAAATAAAAATCTGTGGGTTACATACTCACTAAACATAAAGAATACTAAACCTGCAATAAAAATTAGTAAAATAGCCCAAGAAAAGTGAAAACCAACACTATAAATAAATCCAATTGCAAAAATGATGCCCATTACTAAAATGTCAAAGTGTAGAAAAAAATCTTGATATAATCCTTTACTCTTCATTTCTTACCCCCGCGTTTTTCACCTTATTATTAAACAGCCCTTAAAGTGTTATTTATCAACATAATATTCAATATCATAACAACAAATTCCTGTCTACATCATACCCCTTGCTCACAAAAAATGATATTTATATAAAATTGAATAATCAATTGTTCAGAGAAGATAATAATAAATAGAACAAAATATGAATGTAAGGGAGATCGTGATGGAAAAAAGGAGATATTATGTTTCAGTAAAAGCAAGAACAATGGTTCCAAATCAAGGTGACGCACCATACGAACTTGAAATAGATGCAACTGAAGATGAAGCAGAAAGACTAGGAAGACTATTTGATGAAATTGATAAATACGATGAAGCTTTAGGCGTACAAACAGCATTTATTGCACCAATCACTGATATGAATCATGAAAACAAGAATGGTTATGATTATTTTCTAAAACAAGCATACAAATTAATTTATGATTTAGGGTCAGAGGAAACGAGAGAACATATACATAGCATGCATATTTTATGAAAAAAGAAGAAAACCATTTTAAGTGGACGAAGTAAAAAAATCACATAAAAAGTCGCACACCTATTCGCAAATTGTGAGTAGGTGTTTTTTATTGATAGAAGAGCTTATATTTTTATCAAAACGAAATGGATATTTCAATAACAATAATAATACAATAAAAAACAATACCATTTTATCGTAATTCGATAAACCCTATGATAAAATCATGTTGTCATTAAATAAGTGAGGTATTTTAAATGAATGGTAAACGAGGTTCAACCAATTTCTTAAAGTTCATTATTTTTCTAGTTGGAATTGCAGTGCTTGCCTTATGTATATTTTTAGTGCCCAGTATGGCGAATTTCGCAGCAAATTTGTATCCAAATATTGCCGCAATGAAATTTCTCGTTTTCATCGTAATGTATGGAGCTGCTGTGCCTTTTTACTTTGCTCTCTATCAGGCTTTCAATCTTTTACGGTACATTGACAAGAACATAGCGTTCTCGGAATTATCTGTAAAGGCGTTAAAGAACATAAAGTACTGTGCTATATCAATCAGTGGTTTGTATGTATTAGGTATGCCACTCTTTCATTTTATAGCTAAGAAAGTTGACCCTCCTATTGGATTCTTGGGACTCATCATCATTTTTGCTTCGTTGGTTATCGCCGTTTTTGCTGCAATCCTCCAACAGCTTCTCCAAGATGCAATTAACATTAAATCAGAAAATGATTTGACGGTCTAAGGTGGATGATATGTCAATTATTATTAATATTGATGTGATGTTAGCAAAACGAAAAATGAGTGTAACGGAGCTTTCGGAGAGGGTTGGAATTACGATGGCCAATCTTTCCATTCTGAAAAATGGCAAAGCAAAAGCTGTTCGTTTTTCAACATTAGAAGCGATATGTAAGACTTTGGATTGTCAGCCAGGTGATATATTAGAGTACAAAAACGACGAAGAAACTCAATAAAAACAGCCGAGTCGATAAACTAAAAAGAATGG
>NZ_JBALMS010000024.1:3645-8732 GCF_036962205.1 Bacillus sp. JJ664
CCATTCTTTTTAGTTTATTGATGTAATTTACGCTATTATTCTCACTTAAACATCTATTACTTTCGTTTTCGCAATCATATCGTGAATTGTTTTTCTATTTCCTCTAAAAATTAGCAAAGGATCGATAAAAGCTATCACGTTGAAAACATACGATATGATTGGCAAAGATATCTGACCAAAAAATAAAAAGACCGACCTTACTAATATCGTTATCAAATCAACCTCTTCATCCGTATCTTTAACAACTGCAATTTTTATCCAACGTTTCCCAAGTGTCTGACCCTTCCATACAAAGGTTGGAATAATGACATTAAATATCAAAATGCTCAAAATTGAGATCATGAAAAATTTCACATTAAATGTGCTATCCATAAAATCAGATGTTGAAATACCTGTTAAAAATGACATTAGAATGAAGAATAAAAAAGTTATAAATGCATCAACCAATACGGCTAAAAGTCTGCTAGACCGACTTGCTAAATATAAATCATTATCCATTTTAATCCTCCTTTTGAATTAACATATTCTTAAAATAATCTATATATATCGTAAAAGAAACAAAAAATATTATTTAAGAGCGAAAAATGACTGAAACGGCTAATTAGATTAATAAGAATTTGATTGGACATAAACCGCTCGAATTCTTTGAGTTGTGGAATGATGAACCCCCACGGAAATCGAACTTACTACAGCGGAAATCACAGAATAACTAATCTTTATTAATGTTAATTTCTAAAGTCTTTAGATACTATTCTCTTAATAAGAAAAAGATTGGAACGAAAGGATGCTCGACTCCTATGGGAGCTGCGGGACAGCTGAGACCCCGGAGGCTCGCCGAGGAGGCTCAGCGCCCGCCCAATGGAAAGCGAGCATCCTGCAGTGGAAATCAACAAACTAATTTAAATTAGAAAAAAGAAGTTTACGCTTTTTGAGTAAACTTCTTCTAGTAGATTTATTAAAGATACGGATTATAAAAACGATTCCCATCATGGAAAGTAATAACCAGTGATCCTATAAATAGTATCCCTATAAAAACAAACGTAACATAGTCTCTCATTTCAAAATTACGTGCATTATACCAAGTCCGATAGTTTTTACTACCAAACCCTCTTAATTCCATTGCCGAACTAATCACTTCAATTCGATTCAAACTTGAAAAAATTAATGGCATTAGAATTGAAACAGAATTTACGATTCGCCTCCATAAATTTTGTTTGTTTGATAATTCCAATCCACGAGCTTGTTGTGCAAATGAAATATCTTGATAATCACGCTGCACATCTGGAATATAACGTAATGCAATCGCAACTGAGTAAGCAATTTTGTAATTTACTCCTATTTTATTTAACGAAGCAGCAAACTCACTTGGATTTGTTGTGACGATAAATAAAATCCCTACAGGAATAACCGTAAGATATTTCAAATTAATATTAAATTGATAGAATAATTGTTCAGATGTAATATATACATTACCAAAAAGGTGCAACAAATTATGTCTTGTCCCATAAATTTCAACACCTTGATCCGGTGAAAAAATAAAGGTCATTAAGCTATTAAATATCATGAAAAACAAAATAAAATAAAGTACAAATGAAATTTGCTTAAACGCTATTTTTGAAACTTTAAAACATAAGATACCTAATAGAAACATCACTAATAGAATTCGAGTGTCATATGTTACCATTGCGGTTGTAGACCACAATATAAAAAAAATAAGTTTCGTTGCACCTGTTAATTCATGTATAAAGGAATCTTTACTTATATAGGAAAGCATTGGATTGTTCATCAAACTCGAACCCTCCGATCATACTCTATGAATTTATGTACAAACTCAACTGAATTGATTATATTAGCTTTTTTAGCTAGCTGCTGTAATGAAGTTTCTTTTAAATTCGCCTGTTCTATGATATCTGAATTCGTTAAAATGTTAGGTGCCAAATCGTCTGCAACGATCTTTCCATCAGAAAATACGATTGCTCTTTTTGTATATTCAAGCATTAAGTGCATATCGTGCGTAATGAAAATAATCGTCATACCTCTATTCTGCAGTTCCTTTAAAAATTCCATCATTTCATTATAATGTTTATAATCTTGTCCTGCGGTTGGTTCATCTAATATGATAATATCTGGATTCAGCACTAGAACGCTTGCGATTGTTACTCTTTTCTTCTGACCAAAACTTAAAGCAGAAATTGGCCAGTTTCTATATTCAAACAAACCACAGACCTTTAATGTATTCATCACTCTTTCTTTTATTTCGTCTTGTGAGACGCCTCTGAATTTCAAACCTAAAGCTACCTCATCAAAGATTGATGTTTGTGAAATCATTTGGTTTGGGTTTTGAAGAACGATCCCAATATATTCTGCACGTTCTTTGATTGATAAGCCCTTCATATCTTTGCCTTTCAGAAGAATCTGCCCATTCGATGGCTGATAAAACCCACAAATTAATTTTGAAATAGTAGATTTTCCTGCCCCATTCTTCCCGACAATACTAACCATTTCACCTTTACTTATTTTAAAGGACACATTTTGAATAATTTTTGCATTTGGTCTGTAACTAAATTCAATTGATTTTAGTTCTAACACAACTTCATTATCTACTGAGCTTTTTAATCTGTCTGTACTTTGAAACCAACTTGTTATTTGGTCAATATATGAATCTATTATGATTGAATCAATATTTTTGGGTTCTGATTCAGGGGTAATCTCGCACCCTGCATATTTTAAGGCAGTGATGTAAAGCGGTTCGCGGATGCCTATGTTTTCAAGTAAGTTTGCACTTAATAATTCATTTGTATTGACATCGGCTAATATCTCACCTTCATTTATAACAATAATTCGATCAATATCAATTTGAAGAACTTCTTCTAAACGATGTTCAATAATAATCACTGTACTATTCGTTTTTTGATGGATATCTTCAATTAATTCCATCGCAATTTTTCCAGTTGCCGGATCTAAATTCGCAAGTGGTTCATCAAATAATAATATATTTGCTTGATCAACCATTACCCCACCAAGCGTTACTCTTTGTTTTTGTCCCCCTGATAATTGGTGTGGTGCAGAATGTAGATGATGATCAATCCCAACCATTTTCGAAATATCTTTCACCGTCTCAATCATTTCAGATTGGTGTACGCCAGTATTTTCTAATTTAAAACCTATATCTTCTGCGACAGTCAAACCAATGAATTGCGCATCCGGATCTTGTAACACGGTACCAACAGAATGAGACAACTCAAAGATTGATTGATTTTTTGTTTCTTTACCATTTATTTTTAAACTTCCACTTATTTCACCTTCATAAAACGATGGGACTAAGCCGTTTAAACAATGTGAAATCGTACTTTTCCCAGAGCCAGATGGACCAACAATTAATATTTTTTCACCCTCATAGATTGTTAGATTAATATCTTTCAGCGTTGGATTGGACTGTGCTTTGTATTGAAACGAAAAGTTTGTAAACTCAATAATTGCTTTTTTCAATTTCATCTTCCTTTAATCAATAAAATTTTAAGTTTTGGTTCATTTATATGAAAATGAAAAAGGTCGGTGAGATTTCCACCGACTACATATCCTTTGTTAAACTACCTTGTTTTGGTCTTGTTTTTGCATATACTGTTAATAAAATCGTTCCTAAAATTGCAACCGTAACTATATTTGATATACCTGCAACAGCACCTTGAACAAATACCTTATTAACTGGTTCTGAATAAATGAAAATATCTAATACTGGCGCCACAACAAACCAAGCTAGTGCGTTTGCAATGATTTGAATTAAATTAAATTGAATGATACCTTTATTACCGAATTCACCATTTTGAATATTGATTTTTTTAGCTGCCAAACCAATGATCAAACCAACAATCGCTGATGCGATTACCCAGCTAAACCAAGGAGAACCATAAAAAATTGCATCCTTTAATGTATGACCAATTAGCCCTATTAGTAATCCAGCCAGTGGTCCATATAAAACAGCCATAAGTGCTAAAAATGCATATGCAGTTTCAATATTTGTATTAGGAACTCCAGTTGGTATTGAACCGAATCTTCCTAAAATAATAAACACCGCTGCTCCAATTCCAATCGCAACAATTGTTCTAATCGACAAATTACTATTATTCATTCCACACTCTCCCTTTTAACTTTCTATCTCTAATTTTTAATTTGAAACCGTGATTGAAATTATCCAGTCTATTCCTGTTGAAATACCGTATTCTTTTGTAAATGATCCTTGATTAACAGCAACAGCCATTTGATCGAGACTGTTAGCATAAAGAATCGGTTCACCAATATTTACATCGGCAAATGACTTTCCATATTTAACCATCTGATGAAAAATTATTTCCCCTTTATTTTCAATCGAAATGTCAACTGTATCTCCATAATTGGCACCTAGATTAATAAACTCTGTTCTAGCAATATTTGTCCAAATACTACCATATCGAATATCAAGAATATCAATTGTTCCATTTATTTTATTGTTTTCTCTAGTGCATTCTTTTGTAGGTAATTTTATGTATGAACTTGGATCAACTTCTGGTCCAATATTTTCGAAATCAATCATCCCAGAAGCTAAACGTGCTCCTGTATATGCAAAAATATCTCTTCCATGAAAAGTATAACTTTCACTTGAATTCGGTAATCTATTGATTTCCTCATCAATGACTCTTAGTTGATTAATTCCATCATTTTTTGCAATATGCGTTAATGTTCCATTATCAGGGGTAATGATGTAGTGATTTGAATTCGTTCTTGCTACGACACTTCTTCGATCTGAACCAACTCCCGGATCGACTACTGAAACAAAAACTGTTCCAACAGGCCAATAATTCATCGTTTGAACCAAACGATAGGATGCTTCCCAAATATTATACTGAGGAATATCATGGGTTAAATCGTACATCTTTAAATCTTGATTCACACTACAAGCAACACCATACATAGCACTAACTGCTCCGTCTAGCAAACCAAAATCAGACTGAAATACCAAAGCGTTACCCATCTACACACCCCTATTATAAGAATATTTAAAATTAAATATAAATTCTATTAATTTATTAGTCAATATAAAAAAGTATTTA